>NZ_RZGX01000050.1:0-1016 GCF_003990155.1 Legionella qingyii | reverse complement strand
CGTTCATTAAAAAAATGGTAAATAAAGAGGTAACACAAGCGTACTTGTATTGAAACAGTGTCATATGATCTGAGGTAATTGAGATTATATGGTCAAGAAGAGAAGCGCAAACGGTGGATGCCTTGGCAGTAAGAGGCGATGAAGGACGTGGAATCCTGCGAAAAGCTTCGGTGAGCTGGAAACGAGCGAATAACCGGAGATGTCCGAATGGGGGAACCCGGCCATGAGCAGTCATGGTCATCTGCTACTGAATACATAGGTAGTAGAGGCGAACTCGGGGAACTGAAACATCTAAGTACCCGAAGGAAAAGAAATCAAAAGAGATTCTCCAAGTAGCGGCGAGCGAACGGGGAAGAGCCTGGTGTGATTTATAGTGCAATGAAGTAGAACAACTTGGGAAGGTTGGCCATAGAGGGTGAAAGCCCCGTATATATAGGTTGCATTAAGAACTAAGCACGCGAAGAAGTAGGCCGGGACACGTGTAATCCTGGTTGAATATGGGTGGACCATCATCCAAGGCTAAATACTACTTACTGACCGATAGTGAACCAGTACCGTGAGGGAAAGGCGAAAAGAACCCCGGAGAGGGGAGTGAAATAGAACCTGAAACCGTTTGCGTACAAGCAGTGGGAGCACCTTCGAGGTGTGACTGCGTACCTTTTGTATAATGGGTCAGCGAGTTACTTTCAGTGGCGAGGTTAACTGAATAAGGAAGCCGTAGAGAAATCGAGTCTGAATAGGGCGCGAGTCGCTGTGAGTAGACCCGAAACCGGGCGATCTAGTCATGTGCAGGATGAAGGTTGGGTAACACCAACTGGAGGTCCGAACCGGGTAATGTTGAAAAATTATCGGATGACGTGTGACTAGGAGTGAAAGGCTAATCAAGCCCGGAGATAGCTGGTTCTCCCCGAAAGCTATTTAGGTAGCGCCTCGTGAATGATTACTGGGGGTAGAGCACTGTTTCGGCTAGGGGGCTGTCATGGCTTACCAAACCGATGCAAACTCCGAATACCGGC
>NZ_RZGX01000005.1:0-175470 GCF_003990155.1 Legionella qingyii | reverse complement strand
TTTTCAATGGCTATAGACCACAGTTTTATTTCAGAACAACCGACGTAACAGGTACATGTGACTTACCATCTGGAGTAGAAATGGTAATGCCTGGTGATAACGTACAATTGACTATTCACCTACATGCACCTATTGCGATGGACGAAGGTTTACGATTCGCAATTCGGGAAGGTGGCCGTACTGTTGGCGCCGGTGTTGTCGCTAAAATTATCGAGTAATTACAATGAGCAGCAATCAAAACATTAAAATAAGATTAAAATCCTTTGATCATCGGTTGATTGACTTATCAACTCGAGAAATAGTAGAGACAGCAAAACGTACTGGCGCACAAGTTCGTGGGCCAATACCATTGCCAGTCCGTAAAGAAAAATTTACTGTATTGACTTCACCGCATGTTAATAAAGATGCTCGAGATCAATATGAATTACGTACTCACAAACGTCTGGTCGTTATCGTTCATCCAACTGAAAAAACAGTTGATGCATTGATGAAATTAGATCTGGCTGCTGGGGTTGATGTTCAGATAAGCCTTGATGACTAAATATTAGGGTGAAGGATATTAAAGAGGTGTTAGAATGATGATCGGTTTATTAGGCCGTAAAATCGGTATGACGCGGGTTTTCATGGCAGATGGAGTTTCAGTTCCAGTTTCTGTTGTTGAAGTTCACCCTAATAGAGTCTCACAAGTTAAAACCAAAGAAACTGATGGTTACTCTGCTGTACAAATAACTGGTGGTACTAAAAAAGCAAGCAAGGTTAACAAACCTTTAGCAGGTCACTTTGCAAAAGCTGAAATTGAAGCAGGTGACATGTTAGTTGAATTTTTAATTGATTCTGAAGATGCATTCAAATCTGGTCAGGTAATATCAGTAGCAGATGTGTTTACTGCCGGACAGTTTGTTGATGTTGCAGGAATCACTAAAGGTAAAGGTTTTGCTGGTACGGTAAAAAGATATAATTTTAGAACACAAGATGCTACTCATGGTAACTCCAGATCGCATCGTGTACCTGGTTCTATTGGTCAAAACCAGACTCCAGGTCGCGTGTTCAAAGGTAAGAAAATGGCTGGTCACATGGGTAATGTTCGTTGTACAGTTCAAAGCCTTGAACTGGTGCGCGTAGATGCTGAAAGAAATTTACTTCTTATCAAAGGTGCTATACCTGGTGCTCCTGGCTCACAAGTTGAAATTAAGCCTGCAGTTAAAAAGCAAGTACGAGGTGAGTGATGGAAATTACTACTATAGATACAAATTCAAAATTAACACTGAACCAAGAAGTATTTGCGTATGGTTATAATGAAGGCTTAATTCATCAAGCTGTAGTAGCCTATATGAATAACGCACGTAGTGGTAATAGTGCTCAAAAAACACGATCTGAAGTTAGAGGTGGCGGCAAAAAGCCATGGAATCAAAAAGGTACCGGTCGTGCTCGGGCTGGTACAATTAGAAGTCCAATCTGGAGAAGTGGTGGGGTAACTTTTGCTTCTAAGAAAAGAGATTATTCACAAAAAATTAATAAAAAAATGTACAAACGTGCATTACGTAGTATAATCTCCGAACTTTGTCGCACTGGTAACCTTGTAGTTGTAAGTGATTTCCAATGTGAAAGCAAAAAAACTAAAGATTTTGTTAATAAAATGAACCAAATGAGTGTAAAAAACGCTCTTATCATCATGACTGAAGTCGGTGAGAATGAATATTTTGGTTCAAGAAACTTAATTGATTATGACATCTGTGACGTTACAACTATAGATCCTGTATCTTTACTCAGATTTGAGAAAGTTATTGTTACAGAAGCTGCAATTAAAAAAATTGAGGAACAGTTACAATGAACGCTGAAAGATTGTTGATGGTTCTACGTGAACCACATACTTCTGAAAAAGCTACTGTCATAGCTGATAAGCTGAAACAGTTCACTTTCAAAGTATTGAAAACTGCAACTAAAAATGAAATTAAAATGGCGGTAGAGCATATATTTAACGTTAAAGTTAAAAATGTATCTGTTATCAATGTGAAGGGAAAAACAAAGCGTTTTAAACAAACAAGCGGAAAGCGTAGTGATTGGAAAAAAGCATTTGTAACTCTTCATGCTGATCAAGATATTGACTTTACAGCTACCGAATAAGGCAGATTAAGATGGCACTATTAAAATCTAAACCTACATCGCCAGGAAAACGTGGCGAATTACGCGTGGTTCATCACCATATTCATAAAGGAAAACCACATGCTCCTTTAGTTGAAAAGCTAAAGAAAACTGGTGGACGTAATAACCAAGGTAGAATCACTGTAAGACATATCGGTGGTGGTCAACGTAATCAATATCGTATCGTTGATTTTAAACGCAATAAGGATGGTATTGAAGCCCGTGTTGAGCGTATTGAGTATGATCCCAATCGTACTGCTTTAATAGCATTAATTGTTTATAAAGATGGCGAAAGAAGATATATTATTGCTCCAGCCAATTTAAAAGCTGGTGATACTGTTATCAGTGGTGCAGATTCACCAATCAGTACAGGTAATTGTCTTCCATTAAAAAATATTCCTGTCGGTACTACAATTCACTGTGTTGAAATGAAACCAGGAAAAGGTGCTCAGGTCTTAAGAAGTGCTGGAGCAAGCGGGCAGATCGTTGCTAAAGAAGGTATTTATGCAACATTAAGACTTCGCTCAGGTGAAATGCGTAAAATACATGTTCTTTGCAGGGCAGTAATTGGTGAAGTAAGTAATAGTGAGCATAGTTTACGCGCATTAGGTAAAGCCGGAGCAAAACGCTGGAGAGGTATTCGCCCAACAGTTCGTGGGGTAGCTATGAACCCAGTTGACCATCCACATGGTGGTGGTGAAGGCCGGACTTCTGGTGGACGTCATCCAGTATCACCATGGGGCATGCCTACTAAAGGTTATAAAACCAGAAGTAATAAGCGTACTGATAGCTTTATTGTCAGAAGACGTAAAAAGAAATAATTATTGAGAGGATATCAAGTGGCTCGTTCTATAAGAAAAGGTCCTTTTGTTGACCATCATTTGATTGCCAAAGTAGAGGCTGCAATTGAATCAAAATCTAAAAAACCAATTAAAACATGGTCTAGACGATCGACAATCGTTCCTGAAATGATTGACTTAACAATTGCTGTTCATAACGGCAAAGATCATATACCTGTATATATTACAGATAATATGGTTGGTCATAAATTAGGTGAGTTTGCCATGACTCGAACTTTTAAAGGTCATTCTGGTGACAGAAAGGCAAAAGGTAAATAAGAGGATATGATGGAAGTAACAGCAAAATTGAAAGGTGCTCCCTTATCCGCTCAAAAGGGCCGATTGGTAGCCGATATGATACGCAATATGAAAGTATCTGGTGCGCTTGATGTCCTCAAGTTTACACCAAAAAAAGGTGCTCAATTAATGCTTAAGTTGTTAGAGTCAGCTATCGCAAATGCTGAAAATAATAATGGGGCGGATATTGATGATTTAAAAGTAGGTATGGTCTGCGTTGATGAAGCTATGACTTTAAAACGTATTAGTCCCAGAGCTAAAGGACGTGCAAATAGAATTTGTAAACGTACCTGCCATATCACGATTAAAGTGTCTGACGAGGAATAGCAATGGGACAAAAAGTTAACCCTATAGGTATACGGCTTGGTATTATTAAAGACTGGAATTCCAAATGGTTCGCAGGTAAGAAGTACGCTGAATTTTTAATTCAAGATATTAAATTACGTACAGATCTTAAAAAGAAACTTATGGCAGCTGCTGTGAGTAAAATTTTAATTGAACGTCCTGCTAATAATGCGGTAGTTACAATACTTACTGCCCGACCTGGTGTGATCATCGGGAAAAAAGGTGGCGGTATTGAGACATTACGTACAGAAATTTCTAATAAATTAGGTGTACCAGTTCATCTAAATATTGAAGAAATTAAAAAACCTGAGTTAGATGCAACTTTGGTTGCTGAAGGAATTGCACAACAATTAGAACAACGCGTCATGTTCCGACGTGCTATGAAACGTGCGGTTACTTCTGCTCTTAAAGCAGGTGCTAAAGGAATCAAAATTTGTGTTAGTGGAAGACTTGGTGGTGCTGAAATTGCTCGCAGTGAATGGTATAGAGAAGGACGTGTACCTTTACATACTTTCAGAGCAGATATTGATTATGGTACAGCAGAGTCTAAAACTACCTACGGTATTATTGGTGTAAAAGTCTGGATCTTCAAGGGCGAAATTCTCCCTCAAAAGAAAAGATCTTCTGACGTTGCCGAGTGAGTGAGGATTAAGAATCATGTTACAACCTAAACGTACAAAATACCGAAAACAGATGAAAGGCCGTAACAGAGGTTTAGCCTTACGCGGTAGCAACATCAGTTTTGGTGAATTTGGTTTGAAAGCTCTTGAGCGTGGTCGTTTAACTGCGCGTCAAATCGAAGCAGCTCGAAGAGCAATGACACGTCACATTAAACGTGGTGGTAAAATTTGGATTAGAGTATTCCCAGACAAGCCGATTACTCAAAAGCCCTTAGAAGTAAGACAGGGTAAAGGTAAAGGTAGCGTTGAATATTGGGTTGCTCAAATACAACCTGGCAAGGTTTTATTTGAAATGGAAGGTGTATCCAGAGAGCTTGCTATGGAAGCTTTTGATCTGGCTAAAGCAAAACTTCCTTTCAAAGTTATATTTGAAGAAAGGAAGGTGATGTAATGAAAAAAATTGATGAATTACGCAGTTTATCAGTAGAAGAACTGCAAAATGAACTGCTTTCATTGCGTAAAGAACAACTAAATTTACGAATGAAGAAAGCAAGCGGCTCACTAGATAAAACACATCTCATCACCATGGTGCGTAAGTCAGTGGCAAGAGTAAAAACAATGTTGACTGAAAAGGCAGGTAAGTGACATGTCTAATAGTGAATCAAATGCCAGAACAATGGTTGGAAAAGTAGTTAGTGACAAAATGGATAAAACCATAGTTGTGATGATTGAACGTTCTGTTAAGCATCCAAAGTATGGAAAAATTATGAAACGTAGAGCTAAATTACATGCTCATGATGAAAATCAAGTATGTAAAATTGGTAATATAGTAAAAATCCGTGAGTCTAGACCACTCTCTAAAACAAAAAGCTGGGTATTAGTCGAAGTAATTTCTTAATCAACACTGTTGATTTACTTTTAAAACCCTAAAAGGCCTGATATAATCAGCAACCTTTTTCTGGTCGAAATCAGAGCTGGAGTAAAAAATGATCCAAATGCAGACAGTGCTTGAAGTGGCTGACAACAGCGGAGCACGTAAAGTTATGTGTATTAAAGTGCTTGGCGGGTCGCACCGTAGATATGCACGTGTAGGTGATGTAATCAAAGTTAGTATTAAAGATGCAATTCCCAGAAGTAAAGTGAAAAAAGGTGCTGTAATGAAGGCAGTTGTTGTTCGTACAGCACAAGGCGTTCGTAGAGATGATGGATCTTTGATCCGCTTCGACGGTAACGCTGCAGTATTGTTAAATAACCAAAACGAGCCAATAGGTACTCGTATATTTGGCCCTGTTACTCGCGAGCTACGAGAGAGATTTATGAAAATAATATCTCTGGCTGCAGAAGTTTTGTGAGAAGGATTTAGATATGAAACGTATTCAAAAAGGCGATGATGTAATTATAATTGCCGGAAAAAGTAAAGGTCATAGAGGTAAAGTCCTACGTGTAACTGACAATGGCGTTGTTGTTGAAGGTGGAAACTTGATTAAGAAGCATGTTAAGCCTAATCCACAGAAGCCTGAAAACAAGGGTGGAATTATAACTCTTGAAGCACCAGTTCACGTTTCAAACGTTGCTCATTATAATCCAAACACTAATAAAGCAGATAAAGTAGGATTTAAATTCATCGAGAGTAACGGTGAGAACAAAAAAGTTAGATATTTTAAATCTGACAATGAAATAATTGACCGTGTTTAATTAGGTGATTCAAATGGCAAGACTTAATGAATTTTATAAAAAAGAAATCATCCCAATGATGATGAAACGGTTCAACTATTCCAGCGTTATGGAAGTTCCAAAGTTGCTTAAAATCACCTTAAACATGGGTGTTGGAGAAGCTGTTGGTGATAAAAAGGTAATGAACCATGCAGTTGAAGATATGACTTTAATTGCAGGACAAAAGCCTGTTGTTACTAAAGCAAGAAAATCTATTGCTGGTTTTAAGATTAGGGAAGGATGGCCAATTGGCTGTAAAGTAACTCTAAGACGTCAACGTATGTATGAATTTTTAGACAGATTGATTTCCGTAACTTTACCGCGTGTAAGAGATTTTCGTGGTTTAAATCCCAAATCTTTTGATGGAACAGGTAATTACAGTATGGGGATCCATGAGCAAATCGTATTTCCAGAAATTGATTACGATAAAACAGATGGTATCCGTGGTTTAGATATTTGTATTACTACGAGTGCTAAGACAAATGAAGAAGCTAAAGCTTTATTAGAAGCCTTTAACCTTCCATTGAAAGATAGAGATAAAAAATAAGGGTGAAATTGTGGCTAAAAAATCAATGCTTATGAGAGAGTTAAAGCGTAGCAAGCTTGTAAATAAGTACAGTAAGCGTAGAAACGAATTGAAAATATTGATTAAATCATCTGATGATTTTCAGGTAATTATGGATAGTCAGTTAAAGTTAGCTAAATTGCCTGTTAATTCAAATCCTGTTCGTTTTAAAACACGATGTCAGCAATGTGGTCGTCCACATGGTGTTTATCGTAAATTTGCTCTTTGCAGAATTTGCTTAAGACAACAACTAATGGTTGGTAATATACCAGGCGGAAGAAAATCTAGCTGGTAATTTTTTAATTGGAGAACGATTGTGAGTATGCATGATCCAGTTGCTGATATGCTGACCCGAATTAGAAATGGTCAACAAGCAAAACATCAGCAAATAACATTAACTTCTTCTAAGTTGAAAGAAGAAATTGCTCGAGTTTTAAAGGAAGAAGGTTATATCGAAAACTTCTTTGTTGAGTCTTTAGATAATAATCTTAAATTGATGACGATAAAGCTGAAATATTATCATGGCAGACCTGTTATCGAGCTAATTAAGAGAATTAGTCGACCCGGATTGAGAGTATATAAGTCTTACAAAGATTTGTCTTCTATTCCTGGTTTTGGTGTGGCTATATTGTCTACATCACAAGGTATAATGACCCATATATCTGCAAAGATGAAAGGCGTTGGTGGTGAAGTCATTTGTGAAGTGGCTTAATACTTGCGAGGAATAATATGTCTAGAGTAGCAAAAGCCCCAGTAGTTCAACCAGCAAATGTTGAAATAACAATAGGTGATGGTGAGGTTACTGTAAAAGGGCCTAAAGGAACGCTAACCCAAAAGATTAATAGGTTAGTAAAAGTAACTAAAAATAAAGATTCTAACCATGTTGAGTTTGCTCCAGCTGCAAATGATCCAAAAGCTTGGGCTCAAGCTGGAACGGCACGAGCATTAGTAAATAATATGGTTAAGGGTGTAACTGAAGGTTTTGTTGTTACCTTGGAACTGGTCGGGGTAGGATATAGAGCACAATCTAAAGATAAATCAATTTCTTTATCGTTGGGTTTTTCTCATCCTATTGAATACCACTTGCCTAAAGGCGTTGTAGTTGAAACTCCTAGCAATACAGTTATTTTACTGAAAGGGGTGGATAAACAAATTTTGGGCCAAGTAGCTTCTGAAATAAGAGCATTTAGACCACCAGAGCCTTATAAAGGTAAAGGTGTTAAACTTGCTGGCGAGTATATTGCTCGTAAAGAAGCGAAAAAGAAATAAGGTTTAAGTTATGAATAAACACAACTCACGTAATCGACGTGGATTAAAAGCAAAAGCACTGATTCGCAAATCAGACAGAGCAAGACTTGTCGTTTTTAGAAGTGGTTTGCATATTTACTCTCAAATCATTCAGGCAGATAAGCTTGGTGATAAGGTTTTAGCTGCATGCTCAACAAACGATAAAGAATTACGTGCCAGTCTGACCGGAAAATGTAAAGTAGAACAAGCTAACCTAGTTGGCAAAATGCTTGGTAAGCGAGCGAGCGAGCAAGGCATTACTCAAGTTGCATTTGATCGTGCTGGTTATAAATATCATGGCCGAGTGAAAGCCCTTGCAGAAGGTGCACGCGAAGCTGGATTGGATTTTTAAGGAACGATTATGGCATTCGATGAATCATCACCAAAATCAGATGGCTACCAAGAAAAGCTAGTATCGGTCAATCGTACAGCTAAAGTTGTTAAGGGAGGCCGTGTTTTCGGTTTTGCAGTTCTTGTTGTTGTTGGTGACGGCAAGGGTAAAGTTGGCTTTGGTAGAGGTAAAGCCAGAGAAGTTCCAATTGCAATTCAAAAAGCAATGGAACAAGCTAAGAAAAACATGGTTTATATTCCACTTTCTGGATCAACTATTTTCCACGAAATTACTTGGAACTATGGTGCTTCTAAAGTATTTATGAAGCCTGCAAGTGAAGGTACCGGAATTATTGCTGGCGGTGCAATGCGAGCTGTATTAGAAGTTTTAGGCGTACAAAATATATTAGCTAAGAGTATTGGTTCTACCAATCCAAGCAATATTGTAAGAGCAACAATCGCAGCTTTAACTAATATTGGTACCCCAGATTATGTTGCAGCCAAGCGTGGTAAAACTGTTGAAGAAGTTATGGCGGGCTAATTATGGAAAAGAAAATTAAAATAACTTTGGTTAAGAGCATCATAGGCAGAAAGCCAAAGCATATTTCTATCGTAAAACAATTAGGTCTTGGTAAAACCAATTCGAGCGTATCACATAATGATACCCCAGCGATCCGTGGCCTTATTAATAAAGTTGATTACCTATTGCTGGTTGAGGAGAGTGTATAATGAATTTAAATTCACTGTCACCAGATCCTGGTTCAAAACGTCCCAAAAGACGCTTAGGACGTGGTATAGGATCCGGTTTAGGTAAAACTAGTGGAAAAGGACATAAAGGTCAAAAAGCTAGAGCCGGTGGTTACCATAAAATTAACTTTGAAGGCGGTCAAATGCCAATTCAAAGACGACTACCAAAAATGGGCTTTAAGTCACGAGTTGGTAGAACTGTAGATCAAGTTTGTCTCAGTGAACTTGCAAAATTATCTGCAGATGTAATCGATCTAAATGTTTTGCGTGAAGCTGGTCTAATCAATAGTTCTATTAAAGATGTAAAAGTTATTTTGTCCGGTGAATTAACTACTGCCATCAAACTTAAAGGTTTAAGGGTCACTAAAGGAGCTCGTTTGGCCATTGAAGGTTTAGGCGGCAGCATAGAAGAGTGACTATGAAAAACCAAAAACATAATGCAAGCCAATCACGTGGTGGATTGGCTGAACTAAAATCTAGATTATTGTTTGTTGTTCTGGCTATTCTGGTTTATCGTTTGGGTGCACATATTCCTGTTCCAGGTTTGGACCCTGCACGATTGGCTAACTTTTTTAATGAGCAACAGAATACAATTTTTGGCTTATTCAATATGTTTTCTGGTGGTGCATTATCGCGTGTTACTGTTTTTGCTATTGGTATTATGCCATACATTTCGGCCTCTATTATTCTTCAGCTTTTTACAGTTGTTTCTCCTAAGCTTGAACAACTTAAAAAGGAAGGTGAATCAGGGCGCAGAAAGATAAATCAATATACGCGATACTTAACTTTAGTGCTTTCTGTGTTTCAATCTTTAGGGATGGCACGGTGGTTAGCTGGACAACAAATTGCGCTTCAAGCTGACTTTTCATTCTACTTTACTGCAGTTGCTACCTTAGTTACAGGTACTATGTTTTTGATGTGGTTAGGCGAACAAATTACTGAAAAAGGTGTTGGCAATGGTATTTCACTAATTATCTTTTCAGGTATCGTATCGAGTATGCCCACGGCAATCGCTTCAGTTCTTCAACAAGTTAAAGAAGGACAAATGCAAGCATTGACTTTAATCATTATTGCAGTAGTGGTAGTTGTAGTAACAGGATTTGTAGTATTTATGGAGCGTGCACAGAGACGTATCAGAGTTAACTATGCACAAAGGACACAAGGTAGAAAGGTATATGCTGCACAAACCAGCCATTTACCTTTAAAGATAAATATGTCTGGGGTAATTCCTCCAATTTTTGCATCCAGTATTATTTTACTACCAGCAACCTTAGCCCAGTTTTTCTCTCATACTAAGGGTTTAGGATGGCTTGCTGATGTTGGAATGGCCTTATCTCCTGGACAACCTTTATATTTAATTGTTTATGCAGTAGCAATTATATTCTTTGCGTTCTTTTATGCCGCACTGGTGTTTAATCCCAAAGATACTGCAGATAATTTAAAAAAATCTGGTGCATATATACCTGGAATTAGACCAGGGGAACAAACAACTAAATATATCGATGGTGTAATGACTCGTTTGACACTAGTCGGAGCACTTTATTTAGTATTGGTCTGTCTTTTGCCTCAGATCTTGATGTATACATGGCATGTCCCTTTTTATTTCGGAGGAACGTCTTTGCTGATTATCGTAGTTGTTATTATGGATTTTGTAGCTCAGGTACAAGCTCATTTAATGACTCAGCAATATGATTCTTTAATGAAAAAGGCTAATTTTAAAGGTACTAAATTACCTGGTCTTTTATGATTTTTATCGGAGTTAGGAATGAAAGTAAGAGCATCTGTAAAGCGAATTTGTCGCAATTGCAAGATTATTAAAAGAAGTGGCACTATACGGGTTATTTGTAAAGATGCCAGGCACAAACAAAAGCAAGGTTAATATCTGCTTGATTTAATTTTATAAAAATAGTATTCTTCTGTCCCTTTCGACAGAACAAATAACGTTCGGAGAAGTTAATGGCTCGTATTGCAGGAGTAAATATACCTGATCACAAACATGTTGTGATTGCTTTAACAGCAATATATGGTATTGGTAAACCTACATCCTTAAAATTATGTTCGACAGTTGGTATTGAACCTTCTACAAAGGTTTCAGAACTATCAGATGCTCAACTTGAGTCTTTGAGAACAGAAATTGCAAAAATAACCGTGGAAGGTGATTTGCGTCGTGTTGTGACAATGAACATTAAACGCCTTATGGATCTAGGATGTTATCGTGGTCTAAGACACAGAAGAGGGTTGCCATTGCGAGGTCAACGTACGAAAACTAATGCTCGTACACGTAAAGGCCGCAGAAAGGGCACTACCGTTTGATTTTTCATGTAGGAAAGTAAGATGGCAATAACTAAGTCAAAACAACAAAAAGTACGCAAGAAGGCAAAGCGTGTCGTATCTGATGGTATCGTTCACGTACATGCTTCTTTTAACAATACTATAGTGACCTTTACTGACAGGCAAGGTAATGCGCTGTGTTGGGCAACATCTGGTGGTTCAGGATTTAGAGGCTCAAGAAAGAGTACACCTTATGCTGCACAGGTTGCTACTGAGCGTGCTGCTGCTGTTGCAAAAGAATACGGTATGAAATCTGTGGCTGTATTTGTTCATGGTCCTGGCCCTGGAAGAGAGTCCACTATTCGTGAATTAATATCACAGGATTTTAAAATTGTTGAAATTACCGATGTTACAGGTATACCTCATAACGGGTGTAAGCCACCTAAAAAACGTCGTGTATAAGACTCAGGAGTAATTAATGGCTAGATATCTTGGTCCAAAATGTAAGCTATCACGTCGTGAAGGTTGTGATTTATTACTTAAAAGTGGTGTCCGTGATCACAAGTCCAAATGTAAATCTGAAAAATTACCTGGACAACACGGTGACAAAAAACCACGCCTGAATGGTTATGGAATTCAGCTCAGAGAGAAACAAAAAATTAGAAGATTGTATGGTGTTCTTGAAAAGCAATTCCGTGGCTATTACAAAATGGCTGCTCGTATGAAAGGCGCAACAGGCGAAAATCTAATGTCTTTACTTGAAAGACGTTTGGATAATGTCGTGTATCGTATGGGTTTTGCGAGCACACGTGCTGAAGCACGTCAATTGGTTACGCACAAAGCCATACTTGTTAATGATAAAATAGTTAACGTTCCATCATTTTTAGTAAAAGCTGGTGACGTGATATCTGTTCGACAAAGAGCACGAAGTCAGGGTCGTGTCCAAGCAGCTTTAGCTTTGTCTGAACAAAGAGCTCCATGTGATTGGATTACTGTAGATACATCTTCTTTCAAAGGAACATTCTCTACAGCACCAACGTTAACTGACTTATCTTCAGACTACAACGTAAACTTAGTTGTAGAACTTTACTCTAAGTAAGCTCGGAGAAATAGCTGAATGTATACTGAAATCAATGAAATGTTGACACCTAATGTTCTTAAGGTCCAGGCAGAATCGCCCTATAAAGCTAAAATAGTTTTAGAGCCTTTGGAGCGTGGCTTTGGTCATACTCTCGGCAATGCTTTGAGACGTATTTTGTTATCATCAATGCCAGGAAGTGCAATTACTGAAGCTTCGATTGAAGGTGTTCTACATGAATACAGCACGATTGAAGGTGTGCAAGAAGATGTCGTTGACATTTTACTGAACCTAAAATTAGTTGCAATTAAAATGTCAGTCGGTGAAGATGCTATTGTAACATTAAACAAGCAAGGTCCTTGTCAGGTTACCGCTGGAGATATTCAACTGACTCATGGATTAGAAATTATTAATCCTGAGCTCGTCATTGCTAATTTGAATGAAAAGGGCAAATTAAATATGACATTGAAAGTTGAACGAGGAATCGGATTTCACAGTACTGATTCATTCATTAGACATTTCGATGATGAAGTAGAAAGAAAATCTGTTGGGAAGCTTAAAATTGATAATAGCTTCTCACCAGTTAAGAAAGTGGCTTATTATGTTGATAGTGCTCGTGTAGAAAATCGTACTGACCTTGATAAGTTAACTATTGAATTAGAAACAAACGGAACTATTGATGCTGAAGAATCAATAAGGATTTCTGCAAGTATTCTTCAAAGACAACTTCATGCATTTGTTGATATGAAATTTGAAGAATCTCGATCTGATAATAAAGAACGCAATGATTTTGATCCTATTCTATTACGTTCCGTCGATGATTTAGAGTTAACTGTTCGATCTGCAAATTGTTTGAAAGCAGAAAATATTCATTATATCGGCGATTTAGTGCAAAGAACTGAAAATGAACTCTTAAAAACACCTAATCTAGGTAAGAAATCTCTAACTGAAATTAAGGATGTTTTAGCTTCACGTTCATTATCGCTCGGTATGAAACTTGAGAATTGGCCGCCAGCAAATCTTGGCGAATAATGTTTAGGAGTTTTGGTTATGCGTCACCGTAATTCTGGCCGTAGTTTTGGCCGTACAAGTAGCCACAGAAAGGCTATGTTTGCAAACATGTGTTGTTCTTTAATTGAGCATGAGTTGATAAAAACAACTTTACCAAAAGCGAAGGATTTACGACGTTACATTGAACCTTTAATTACTGTATCAAAGGTTGATTCAGTGGCTACACGCCGTCATGCGTTCGATATTCTAAGATCTAAATCAGCTGTTGGTAAATTATTTAAAGATTTAGGTCCACGTTTTGTTGAGCGTCCAGGTGGTTACGTACGTATCATCAAGTGTGGATTCAGAGATGGTGATAATGCGCCTATGGCTATTGTTGAGTTATTAGACAGACCTTCTGTTAGTGACGAAACTGAAGAGTAATTATTTTCCCCATGATTTGAAAACCCGCTTTAAGCGGGTTTTTGTTCTATAAGGATTTAATGAAGACTTCATCGCAAGTTTCCTACTTATCTAATAGCCTCAGTAAAGAACTAATTATTCCTCTTTCTCTTTTGACAGTACGGCACACTCCTTTCCAGTGTACAATTTTGTGTATCGTGTATTTGATTGCAACTCAAATTTGCAGATACTAATGAATTAGCGATTATATGTATTATTCCTATTCTATGTGTGTTGACATGCAAATCTTGGGATTATGAGGGCGTTATCCACAAACGCTGGCCCGATTTATTCTCGTAATGCTCAGGATCCAACAACAATTATATGAGAAGGCTATTGGCAATAGTAGCGTTGGAGAATGGGACTGTTTCCATACACGTCGCATGAATTTAGGGGGAGTGGGGAGCTATCTGCAACCGCCGTCGCACTGGTGTTATTCCTCGACATCCAGATCCAACTGCAATTACACGAGAATGCAGGAGCCATTGTATGGTAATTGGCTCCCTATTTCCTGATTCATTGTAACAATATTTTTTTTGCATCTTCAACTAGCTTGGAAATGGCCAGCAGATCACGATCCATTTCCACTTCATAAGCTTCGCCCCTAGCCTGGCCATGGTTCTTATATAAAGCTAAGTTCGCACCTAAACCAGCAACAAGTTTGCCATGGACAAAGGCAGATTCATGTTTACTTGAAAGGCGATTGTAAAATTGAAATCATCTCCTGAACTCATTAAAATGAAGAGGGAGTGGGTCAAAGGGGCGGTTTTCCTCGCAAATACGTTGTAAAAGCCACATCTCTTCACCCTGAGCTTTCCCAACTTCTTTGCACCAATAAGTATGAGCATCATCTACTTTCCCATTCCTATCAGCCTCAACATAGAGCCTTTCACATGTTCTATAGTGATTAATCAGTTTAAATCCAGTACGACTATCACGATAATGTACGCCCTCGTGTTCAAATTGAATTCCATCGCGTTGCAAAGAGTATTGTAAGGTTTTGGCAATCAGTTGATGTTCTGCATCATTCGAACGGCGTCCGGAATTATTCTCCATGGAGTCGAAGAGCTCATGGAGTTGATCCCACTGTTCTGAACTTGGGTTCACATGAAGTTTCCTGACTTCCCTCGTTTTACGATTCGCATAATAAAAATGGACTTCATTCTTATCGTCTTGATAATAAATAATCCCATCCGGATTTTCTAATAGGGGGAAGGTAATTTTATGTTTGTTTCGGAAGTTTTTGGTTTTAAATTCAATAATTCCTTGGAAATCCTCGCCCGCTACTAATAAAGGGTCACGGTCTAATTTAATTAAATCAGCCCCACCTGTACCCATCTCAGCAGATTGCTGCTCGCATGTTGCTGCAAATTTCGGTGGAATATAGGGTATGATTTGATTTTTCATGTCCGAATCACAGAGAAATAGGATGAGTTGATAGGCGGATACCTGATAAAAATTCCTTTGGCGAGGGTCTGTGACGTGCCCTTTATCAAATAAGACGTCAGGTTTCCTTTTTGCAATTAAGATTATACCCGCCACATCCCCTTGTACCACACACATCCTGGCTTTGAGGGCTAAAGCGATGTCTAAGTTAGGTTTGAATAAATTATAGGTTGTTATGGATGATTGCGCTAAATTTGATAAATCTTGAATGGATAAATAACCAGCAATTTCTCCCTCAATCTCTTTGGATAAGAATTTAAAATCATTGCTTGGGTCTCTTGGAGTTAAGGAGAGCTTTTGTTTACTACCTACCATAATATTGCCTGCCCAATCATTAATTACAGCGACCATTAAATATACATGTGCAATTGCATTCTGTCCATTTGATAACCACGCCGAGCTTCCTCCTTTTACATAAGAGAGCGCAAAATAAATGAACCAAGGTTAGTTTGTCCAGCAATATTGATGTCCTTTCACCTGGTTCATTACTCTTAAAATCGATGTTATTCAAAATGATTGCAAATTAAATGTCACAAGGGCTGATTCACGTTTTAGCGCTATAGCGAAGAAGAGGTTCGCAAAGGATGACATGAATTTGAAGAGGAATATTGTGTTATATAATTAGCTCGGGGAATATGAAGTGGTTTAACGAAAACTGAATTGTGATTATATTGGGTTCATTAACAAAAGCATTCCTGGGTTTCGCTTCCCTGCACCCAGGCTACAATTAGTTTAAATAACTTATTTTTAATTGCTTTAGAATGGAACGTCATCATCTAGCTGGTCAAAAGCATCTTGTGGTACTTGCATAGGTTGCTGTCTTGTAGCATTTTGGTTGCTTGGTGTAAATTGGGCTTGTGGCATCTCATCAAAACTGGATGATGCAGCCCCTCCTTTACTGTCTAGCATTTGAATGTCATTAGCTACAATCTCAGTAGTGTATCTATCTTGACCTTGCTGATCTTGCCACTTTCTTGTTCTTAAACTGCCTTCTATATAGAGCTTAGATCCTTTGCGTACGTATTCACCAGCGATTTCACCTAAGCGGTTAAAACAGACTACACGATGCCATTCGGTCCGCTCTTGCTTTTCGCCGGTTGCTTTATCCTTCCATGCTTCACTGGTGGCAATTGATAGTGTCGTGACTGCATTGCCATTTGGTAAGTAACGTACGTCAGGGTCAACGCCTACGTTGCCAATTAGGATGACTTTATTTATACCACGTGCCATTTTTGATCTCCTGTATGCGAAAGTTAGGAGAAGAGTATACCTAATTTATATATCCCTTGCACGGATGTGTTGAAATAGAGCGCGGTTAACAAGGTTAATATATGAGGTAAGCTTAGAGTCAAACACAGGTTAATCAAAAAGGGTTTTATCCGAGCTTGAAACAAGTTCATACAGGCGTGTAATTTGTTTCTGGGTCACCCTATGGGTTGAAAGTGGTGGCAGGAGGGCTAAGTCAAAAAAATCAATTTCAGAAATTTCCAGATTTTCTTTTGCTGTCCCAGACAAGATTTCACAATGGAAGAAACATTTATAGGTATGAGGCCATTGTAGTGGATGATCATGTTTTTGTTTATCCCATAATGCAAGCAGTCGGATTACAGAAACATCAAAGCCTGTTTCTTCCTTTGCTTCTCTGATTACTGATTCTGATGCGGATTCATTTGTTTCCGCCCAACCACCAGGTAAGGTCCATAGCCCATCTGAGCGTTCTTTAACTAATAGTATTTTATTATTTTGTAGAATAAAAGCACGAACATCTATTTTAGGCGTGGCATATCCTTGTTCTAATGAAAAGATCTGTTTTATCTCCGAGAGTGGAGTATCTGAATATTTCGCCATAAATTCAGAAGCAATCTCCCGAAGTCTTAAATAACGTTCTTTATCAAATTCATTTTTTGAATAGCATAGTCCATTTTGAGCAATAGCTTGGATTTCTGTGATATATTTTAGCCAACTAAAATCAACTTTAGACATAATGTATTATCCCTATAGAATGTTATTTTCATTTTATCTATTGACTCTCACGTAACGTGATAGTTTAAAATTCGTCTTCAGGAGAAGATTGAATGAAATATTACCAAATAAAAGAGATTAGCCAAATGACCTCATTAACAATTAGGTCATTACAATATTATGATGAGATTGGTTTATTAAAACCAACAAAACGTTCCATGAGTGGCTATCGTCTTTATTCTGAAATGGATTTAATACGATTACAACAGATTACCACGTTAAAGTTTTTGGGTTTTTCTTTATCGACCATCAAAAAGATTACAGAAAATCCAAATTTTGATGTGATGGCATCCATTGGCATACAAGCACGCGAATTAACTGAGAAAGCTGCGCGGATTAATGAAGCGGCTTCTTTGCTTACTTACATTTCCAGCCAAATGGAAATGGATCAGCCGGTAAATTGGAAAAGTACTGCAAAAATTATAGAAATATTGGAGTTAAATACAATGAATGATCACGTTCTGCAGAAATATCAATCTGAAGCTGCAAAATCTGAATTAGGGAAAAAATCTGCATATGATGATACGTATAACCCGGATCGGTTATACCCCATTCCGAGAACAGGCAAGCGACAGGAAATTGGAGTTGATCCAATGCAATTACCTTTTTATGGCTTTGATTGTTGGAATCACTATGAAGTTTCCTGGCTTAATGCTAAAGGAAAGCCTATGATCGCAATTGCGGAATTATTTTATGATTGCAGCTCACCTAATCTGATCGAGTCAAAATCATTAAAACTTTATTTTAATTCATTCAACAACACTCGAATTCAAAATGTTGAAGAATTAGAAAATATGATTAAAAAAGATTTACAAGAACGTGTTGGTGCGGAAGTTTGGGTGAAGATTCATCTTTTAGAGGCAACCAATCAGTTTGCGGTACAACCGTCTTTAATGGGGGAGTCACTGGATCATCTTGATATAGAGTGTTCTGTATATCTTGTTGAGCCCTCATTTCTCACTACAAGTGATGAACTAGTAGAAGAGACATTATGCTCCAATCTACTGAAGTCAAATTGCCTGGTCACCAACCAGCCTGATTGGGGAAGTGTGCAAATTGCTTATAAAGGAAAAAAAATTAATCGCGCAGGTTTATTGAAATATCTTGTTTCATATCGAAATCATAACGAGTTTCATGAACAATGCATTGAACGGATATTTGTTGATATTATGAACTATTGTAAACCCGAACAGTTGACTGTATATGGTCGTTACACAAGACGAGGTGGTTTGGATATCAATCCTTATCGTTCTACGGAAAAGACTTCATTTGCAGATAAAAATTTGCGCTTGGTTCGTCAATAATAAAATCACTACTTAGTAGATTTGAGTTATCCATAAAGTTAACTCAAATCGGAACATAAGTAGTATCATGACAAAAAAATTTTTGGCAAGATCCTTATCTTACTGGATTTGAAACAACAGTTAATACAGTCACAGGACTTACGAAAAATCCCAATCTCTTCGTTAAAAAATGATTTTAATTCGGTTATTTAGTATATCTAAATTCCCTCATTAAAAACATTTTTTGCCTCGACCTTGGCGTTTTTCGTAAGTCCTGAGTCAATGGAAATCAAATGACAGTTCACGAAACAATTTTTACGTTTTTTCTGGAAACTAGGAACGTGATCATGGAGTGATAGGGGGTTATGACGTTTTAGAAGCGAAGAAGAGATAATTATCACCCCGTTATACCCCCTTTTTTCAGGGAGATAATGTCGATAGAATTTTTTCTGCATTGCCTTCTGTGTAGCTTTCTCTGTTAACTCGCAAATAAATAACCTGCTCATTTTCTGCGAGTGCAACTTCAATAACGCCTTTAATATTTAATAGTTGAGTAATAATGTTTTCTTTTCTCTCGGACCAAGGATAGGGCAAGATAAGTGTTGAAACAGAGACGTTTGATTTCATTGAAATGGAAATAATTAACCATAAAACGCCTAGGATGGCATTAGTAATAAAGATTCCTTGACTACTGTCCCATTGGTATAGCACGCCAGATAGTGCTCCGCCAATAAAAAGCCCTAAAAATTGGCTGGTAGAATAAATACCCATGGCAGTCCCTTTATTATTGGGATTTGCCTGTTTTGATACCAAAGAGGGTAGTGCTGCTTCGAGGATATTAAAAGCAACAAAGTAAATTAACATAAGGACGCACAAACCAAACCAATTTTGAAATGTATACGCCAGTAATAATTGTGCTAAAGTCATTGTAAGAACTGAGGAAAGAAAAATGCTTTTCATGCGCTTTTTCTTTTCCGCAAGCACAATAAACGGGATCATCAGTATAAATGATATCAGCATGAGTGGCAGATAAAAATGCCACTGTTGGGATAAATGGCCTTGTTCCATTTGTTTTCTTAAGATAAAGGGGATAGCAAAAAATGTTGCTGTGAGAATAAAATGCTGGCAGAAAATACCTACATTGAGGCGTTGTAGTTGCAAGTTGGACATAACTTGTTTGAATAAAGCGGGATTTGTTTCGCTATCAATATGAAAACGTTCATTTACAGGTTTAGGAATGACCAAATGAAGTAAAATGATTCCTGCTATTGCTAACATCGTAGTGAGGTAAAAAATACCGGCCAGGCCGAAATGATGTGTAATGGCAGGACTCACAACCATAGCCAGACTAAATGATGTCCCTATAGTCATACCAATGACCGCCATCGCTTTAGTCCGTTGTTCATCAGGTGTAAGATCGGCAAGTAATGCGATTAAAACGCTTCCAATGGCACCTGTACCTTGTAATGCTCTGGCAAGGATCATCCCATAGATAGAATCAGTTATAGCGCCAAGTAAGCTTCCACAAGCAAAAAGGAGCAAGCCCAAAGTAATCATGGGTTTTCGACCTATTTTATCGGAAAGCATGCCAAAAGGGATTTGGAGGAGCCCTTGAGCAAGTCCATAAATTCCTAGCGCAAAACCGACCAATGCAGGAGTTGCGCTTCGCAAATTTTCTGCATAAATGCTAAATACAGGAATGAGTAAAAACAAGCCGAGCATGCGAAAAGAAAAAATTGCAGCTATAGGAAACACAGTTTTAAACCAAGAATGCTTCATTCATTAATATATGTTTATCTTAATCGTGTGCCGATAGTACAAAGTTAACCCTCTAGAAACAAGATATTTGAAAATTTAATGATCTAATCATTGCTTTATCGATAAATAAAAATGAAAATGTAGCTTTTTGTAACTGTTCGTCCAAGGGCGTCGATTTACGAGCGCTTGGTATCTTGAAATCGTAGCCTGGGTGGAGCGAAGCGGAACCTGGGTTTTGTAGGGAACGAATTCCCGGGTTCCGCTTCGCGTTCACCCAGGCTAAACGCAACAGGGACATGATTTCTTAAGTGGGTACCATTGTTTTATCAACAGTTGCTTTTATTTTTAATAAATTGAAGTTGATGAGGAATATTCCATGAGTTTGGTTTTTGCAGATAAAGTTGGCTTGATTACTGGCGGTGCGCGAGGTATCGGTAAGGCGACTGCATTAAAATTAGCGCAGGCGGGATGTGATATTGCTATAGTTTATTACAACAGTTCTGATGAGGCCCAAGCTTTAGTCGAAGAAATTCATACTATGGGGCGCAAGGCAATTGCTCTGCAAGCGAATGTGGCCGATCATCAGTCTGTAAAAGAAATGTTTGCTCAATTCCGCGAACACTTTAATCGACTTGATTTCTTGATTAGTAATGCGGCCAGTGGCGTTTTAAAATCGGCACTTAAGATGTCTACCAAGCATTGGCGTTGGTGTTTGGAAACAAATGCTTTGGCATTAAATCATTTGGCGACAGAAGCTCGTTCATTAATGCCTAGAGGGAGTCGCATTATTGCTTTATCCAGTCTTGGTGCATCTCGAGCGATTCCTAATTATGCCTTTATTGGAGCTTCCAAAGCAGCTCTTGAAGCATTAGTTCGTTCTTTGAGTCTTGAGTTAGCTGTTGATGGGATTACAGTGAATACTGTTTCTGCTGGAGTAGTTGATACAGATGCTTTAAAGCATTTTCCTAACAGAGAACAATTACTTGATGAATATCAGGCCCACTCGTTGACAGATAGACCATTGACAACACAAGATGTTGCCAATGCAATTTATCTCTTATGCTTGCCGGAAGCGGCCATGATTAATGCGCATACTTTATTCGTTGATGCAGGGTATAGTCAGGTTGGTTAATACCTCATCACTTTAATTTTGTGTCTTTAAAAAAATATATGGTATAATTCCGGGCTTTTTAAATTAGCTGATCTCTGAGGAACAAAATATGAATGTAGCAGACGTTTATCCTAAAGTTAGGGAAATTGTTGCTGATGTGTTAGTAATTGATGCAGAAGACGTATCTCTTAACAGTCGATTGATAGCAGATCTAGGCGCCGAATCTATTGATTTTCTTGATTTGGTTTTCCAATTAGAAAAAGAATTCAAAATTAAAATTCCTCGCGGTCAATTGGAAAAAAATGCACGTGGTGATTTGGCAGAAGATGAATTTGAAAAAGGCGGCGTCATCACTGAGCAAGGTTTGCAGGTATTGCAAAACTATTTGAGTGAAGTTCCTGCAGATCAATTCAAACCGAACATGAAAGTTAATGAAATACCCTTGTTGTTTACCATTGAAACATTTTGTAAATTAGTTGTTGCTGCGATCAACGAGCAACAAACTGCCGGAGCTGGGGCTTAATTTCGGTGTTACTTTTAAAATTAAGATTAATAGGGTTTAATAAATACTGATGAGATTTTTATTTGTTGATCGTATAGTGGAGTCATCTCCTGGTCAGTTGATCAGGGGAATCAAACATGTTACCTCAAATGATACGTTCCTCACAGTTGATGAACAGGGGCGGCCTTGTTTTATCCCCTCTTTAATCGGAGAAACACTGGGGCAATTGGCCGCATGGAATGTGATGGCACTGCAAGGATTTACTCATAGGCCTGTGGCTGGTATCGTTGCACGTGCCTCCATGCATCGGCGAGCCTATGTCGGTGAAACTTTATTGCTTGAGTCATTTATAGAACACTTGGATGATTCAGTCATGCAATATCATAGTGAAGCCAGGGTGGGTAGTGAACTTGTCTTCAGTATTGACGGTGCTTTAGGCCCTTTGCTGCCTATGGATGATTTTATCAATTTAGATGAAGTGAAGCAGCAATTTTCTGAAATTAACCGTCCTGGTGATTGGTCGGTTATTAGTAAAGAAAGTGGACCCGTGGAAGATGAATATCTGATAATGGGTTCGGATTTATCTGTAGTGCCCATGACATTTGATAGAATTCGCTCCAGTCAGCCAGGTATTAGTTTAATCGCTGAAAAAAGAATATCGCGAGCTGCTCCTTATTTTGCAGATCATTTTCCGAAGAAACCTGTATTACCTTTAACGGTATTATTGGAATGCAAACTCAATTTAGCTTATGAATTTGTTCTGCGCGCAGGATATTCAACTCACTATCAAGTGAGTGAATTTCGCAAAATAAAAATGAATGAATTTGTCTATCCTGGCGATGTTCTTGAATGTTATGTAACAGTAAAAAAACAAACGGAAGACGAGTTGATCCTGGCTTATCGCAGCGAGGTAGCCGGTAAACGTGTTTGTGTTGTGGATGTAGTACTTATTCCCAGAGGTAAATAAAGTGAAAAAAAGACGAGTCGCTATTACAGGTTTGGGAGCGGTTTCCCCTTTAGGACTTGATGTCCAGTCCACATGGTCTAATTTATTGGCAGGACATTCCGGAATTGCTGAAATTAAACAATTTGATGCCAGTGCTTTTCCAACTTATATTGCGGCTGAGGTAAAAAACTTTACCCTCGATCCCAAATTAATTACCAAACGTAGTCGCTTTTCTGTGCACTTTACCCGCTATGCTCTTGCAGCTGCTCAACAGGCTTTTGATGATGCAGGGATCGTGCCTACAGAACAAACAGCAAGCCAGTGGGGGGTAGTTACAGGCAGTGGTATGATGACTGCCGAATTTGATTATCTATCTCGATTTCAACAAATTTGTGCTCAAAATGGTGAAGCAGATTGGGGACGTTTGCTTGCTAATACACAAGAATTTTATAAATTATCTGATTTTGGTAAAACGACGCCAAACTCAGGGTTGTCTTTATTGATTCAACAATTCGGAATCAGCGGTTATGCCTCGTCCGTTCACACCGCGTGTGCGTCAGGTGGCCAAGCTTTAGGATTAGCAATGCAAGTAATTCGTCGCGGCGAAGCAGACTTCATGTTAGCTGGCGGATTTGATTCAATGATTAATCCTTTGGGATTATCTAGTTTTTGCCTATTAGGTGCCTTATCAACTTACAACAGTACACCGGAAACCGCGAGTCGACCTTTTGATGCGACACGTAATGGTTTTGTCTTGGGAGAAGGAGCTGCCTTTTTAATTCTTGAAGAATGGAGTAAGGCAAAAGCGCGAGGTGCTCGTATTTATGCGGAATTGGCTGGTGAGGGGAACTCTCTAAGCTCTTATCGAATTACTGATTCACATCCAAATGGTGACGGTGCTATTCAAGCTATCGAACGTGCTCTTCAGGATGCAGGAGTACAGGCTTCTGATGTAGATTATATTAATGCACATGGTACCTCAACCAAAATGAATGACTTGAGTGAAACAAATGCGATTAAAGCAGTTTTTGGCGAGTCTGTCGCAACCTTGCCTGTAAGTTCGACTAAAGGTCAAACAGGACATTTGATTGCTGCGGCAGGCGCACTTGAAGCGGT
The DNA here is from genome assembly GCF_003990155.1 of Legionella qingyii. Lineage (NCBI taxonomy): Bacteria > Pseudomonadati > Pseudomonadota > Gammaproteobacteria > Legionellales > Legionellaceae > Legionella > Legionella qingyii. Next base: position 151,600 of record NZ_RZGX01000005.1, on the reverse strand, counting down.
GTTATCAGTTAAATCCATAGAACAGGCACAGATACCTAAAACGGCCAATTTAACAACCCCCGATCCAGAATGTGATTTGGATTATGTGATTGATGGTCCACGTGAACGTTCTGTGGGAGTCGTTTTATCCAATTCTTTTGGATTTGGTGGCTCCAATAGCTGCTTGTTGTTTAAGCATCCTGAATTTGGGGGAGCAGATTTATGAGTCAGGACAATAGAGTATTTATCACAGGTCGAAGTGCATTAACTGCATCAGGTTCTACCGCAGATGCAACTTGGAATGCAATTCTTTCTGGTAAAAGTGGGATTGCTGAAATAGCTCAATGGGATTTGTCACAATGGTCTCATCGTTTGGGGGGCGAACTAAAGGAGTTCAATCCTGCAAAAATGCTACCAGATCGCAAGTTGATGAAAGTCATTTCGCGTCAGGATGTGATGGGAATTAATGCTGCAGTACAAGCAATCGAGCACAGTCAAATGATTGCGTATCGCGATACTCTTGAAGATCCTAATTCATTTAATGAGCAAACCGCTGTTTTTGTAGGCTCACCTGGAAATAAATATTTTCAACAATATGATTTTTTACCGTTGTTGGCAAAAACTCAAGGCGATATGCAGCAATTTGCGCAGCATTTATTTGAAACAGTCCATCCGATGTGGTTATTACGAATATTACCTAATAATGTTCTTGCATACACAGGGATTACCTATGAATTTAAAGGTCCCAATCATAATGTAACCAATCATGCTGCTGGTGGAACACAAGCTTTATTGGAAGCATTTCACGCAATTCGTAGTGGTCAGGCAGAACGAGCTGTCGTTGTTGCCTATGATATGGCTATTGAGCCGCAAGCTCTATTTTACTATCAGCAATTGGGGGTCTTGAGTACTCAACATTTAAAACCTTTTGACGAAGCCCATGATGGCACCATATTAGCCGAAGGCGCTGCTGCTTTGGTCTTGGAAAGTGAAGCCAGCATGCGTGCGCGCTCAGCAACGTGTTACGGTGAGATAATCGGCGGTTTATCAACCAGTGAAACAGAAGGATTATTTTCTGTGGATACAAGCGGGCAAAAGCTTGCTGAATTGATGCAACGTACTTTGGATGTTGTAAAACTAAATACTCATGATTTAGGTTTTATTGTTGCTCATGGAAATGGTAATAGTAAATCAGATTATAGCGAATCTCAGGCAATACAAAATGTTTTTGCCGAAGAGGAAGTTCCAGTAACCGCTTTCAAATGGTCTATGGGACATACTATATGCGCCTCTGGTTTGATTGACGCAGTAATGACAACCTATGCACTTTCATCTAAATGTGTGCCAGGGATAGCTAATTTGCAAAATATTGCATCCAGTTGTAATGGTTTATTCGTAAGTGCAGATCATCAACCTCTAAAAAGAGGACCTTATGCACTGACAATTAATCGAGGATTTGCAAGTATGAATGCGTGTTTGGTGATCAAAGCTTGTGACTGAATTAGAACAAAAAGTTAATAAATTGCCCGTGAGCTGGCTAGGACGATTTGTCCATAAATTTTTACCCTATAAGCGGCAAATAGTTATGGCCAATATCGATCGTGTCTTCGGTGATCAATTAAGTAAAGCGCAAAAAAAGCGACTTGCTATATCGTATTACTCTCATTTGCTTAAATCCTTTAAAGAAGCAATCCAATTGCGTTTTATGTCTGAAGATGATTTACGTAATCAGGTCGAGGTTCGGGGTCATGAAAACATGTTGGCGGTTGTAGCACAACAAAAAGGCGTTTTGGTTCTGACAGGGCATTTTGGAAATTGGGAAGTTGCACCCATCGGCGGTGTTTTAAATTTTAAAGAATTTCAGGGGCAGTTTCATTTTATCCGTCGCACTTTATCGATCAAATTTATTGAGCGAAGTTTGTTTAAGCAATATTATCAAGTCGGTTTAAACGTTATTCCTAAAAAAAACTCGCTAGATAAGGTTTGCGCCGCTTTAGAGCAAAACCATGCAGTGATTTTTGTTCTTGATCAACATGCTTCATTAGCGAATCGAGATGGTATTGCCGTAGAGTTTTTTGGTACGAAGGCAGGAACTTATCGGAGTTTAGCAACTTTATCACGTTATACGGGAGTACCAGTAATTCCTGCAGCAGGCTATAGATTACCGAATGGAAAACATGTTTTAGAGTTTTATGATCCTATTCCTTGGAAAGATTATGGAAGTGCTCAAGAATCGCTTTACCATAATACATTGGCTTATAACCAAGCTTTAGAACGTATTATTTTGGCCCATCCTGAGCAATGGAACTGGATGCATAAACGTTGGAAACTCAAATTGTAATAGTTTAATTACTTATTGCAGTTTTAAACGATTCAATATGCTCCACTTCAAAGGTATCTTCCTCTTCTTGTGTAGGCTTTTTTATTTTGGCAAAAAAACCTTCAGCCCAATGGAATGCGCTTTGTGCATATACAGTTGCTTCACATGCATATTCGGAAATCACTTTAGAGGCGCTTGTAACAAAGTCAGTGCTTTCCTGTGTTTTTAAAGGCTTGGGGTTGGGGTTGATTATTAATTCTGGCATTGGACAATCCAACTCATCAGAAACATATTGGAGATGATCAGAATCTTCATTGACTTCTGCAAGCAATGAATCCACCTCACTACGTTGTTTTTCTTTTAATATTAATTCTAACAAACGGAATCGATTTACAATAAATGGATTTTGGTTTTCTTTAAGCCAGCGACACAGCTCCTCGTTGCTCTCTTTATGGGTCATTACGTAATGATACAAGGTATGGAGTTTATGTCTTGTGCTTAATTCTTTTTTAGGCATTGGCAGTAATGAATAACTATCGAATGCTTTAATAATGTCTTCAAATTTTTCCTGTGTTAATGGCAAACTAATTTTGTTTAACAAATCCAGAAGATCTTTACCTGGGTCCGGGACTTGAAGGTTTTTTTTTGCTCGATTTGTGAAGGTTTTTTTATTGTTTTCCATTGGTGCCCATGACTCTGGAGCAACATAATCAGGTGGGTTGGGTTTAAAAAAACCAGTCCATCCATAAGTCCAGCATCGTTTAATCCATTTAATTAGATTAGCAAAAAATCCTTGATTTTGAGTATAGGTTAACTCTTGCCGTGCCTCTATAATCGCTTGTTGAGCCACTTGAATAATTTCCTGATTATTTTCGGAATTAAGATTTTTTAGCGCTAAGGAACACAAATCGATCACGCGTTGATAATTTTCTTTCCCACCACGTAAACCAAAATAACGGATGATCCTCTTTGCATCAAATAAAAACAATTGATAGCTGAGTTGTTCATCAAAAAAAATGGGATGATTTAAAAATGCAGTAAATATTGCTTCCTTAATCGTTCCATCTAATTCAGGACGTCTTAACATAAAACCGATATGGTGTATTGCTTGATTTCGCGATCTTAGGTTTTCTGATCCAGCATAAAATTCCATGTAGTCATTAATTAGTTTCGTGATAGGTGCTGGGCTGCCTTTATAGTGTATTAAAAAATACTCAAAACAATTAATTGACTTGTCATGTTTAATCAATCCCTCTATAAAGGGGTTTTCATCGGAGTTTAATGATTGATTTTGTTCTTTTGAACCCCCGGGAATGGTTGGGTTTAAATAAACAGTTTGGAGCATTCGTTGAATATTAATTCGCTTATTTTGATAAAATAATGCAACATTTCCTAGTTGTGCATTATTTCTTAAATAGCGATTCGTTAAAAAAGCAGTCCTTTTCGCTAATTCTTTAAATGCAAGTTTATCATTTAGGAAAAAAAGTAATTCAATTGCTTCCAGCGAAAAAGAATGATTTTTATCTAATAATCTTTTTGCTAGTTGATTAATATAACTTGCATAAGCCTTATTGTAATGGCCATTGAGATATAAACGTATCGCCAAAATCAAATGAGATTCTTTATTCGCATACTCTAAAAATTTAATAGGTATGTTATTAAACAATCCTAAATGCTCAATAATATTGATAAGGATTAGTTCTTTCTGATTCGACTCCATTTTGCTTAATTCATCGATGACATTGGGGCCTGCAATGTTCATTAAATGGGCTAAGACGTAATGGGCATTTGGCATGGATGAAAAATGGTAGAGCCAATAGGTAAGAACCTTGTGTCTCTCATAGAGAGGGCATTGCTCAATTAGAGCCTCTATTTGTTTTTTGGTTAATTGATGGAAGTGAGGAATTGAGCAAAGAATACTTACTGCTGCCTCGGGTTCCAATTTGCCAATTAATTGAGTGGAGAGTGTTTCTAAATCAAGTTGGTGAACTAGAATATTAAGACGTGACGGGATATGATGATCTTGCTGCGTTAACCTATTTAATAATGAATCGCCTCTTAAATAAGACAGGAATTCTTTTTGACTTAATAAATGAATAATTAAGAGGGATTTTACTTTTAGACTTTGCACTATTTTTATGGACTCAAGAATGTTTGGGGCAGTAAATTGTTCCTTTTCAAGGGTTGTTAAAAATTGAGTTTGGCTTCCTATATCCTTGTTGATCTCCTTTAAGTACTCAGGGTTTCCCATCGCAGCTTTGAATAAATCAAAACTTTGTATTTTGCTTCCTGTCATGGCGCTCTCCTTTTAGTCAAGCACCAGTTTCCCAAATAGATTTCTTTCGAACTCTATCGAGGCGGCAAATTACTTTGTCGATGTGGTGCTCGAATCCTCATGTACTCCGTGTACACTCCGGTTCTGCGCGCTCCTCTTCCTCCCGTATGTACTCGCTGCAGCGAGTTTCGAAAGAAGTTTAATGGGGCGGTGCGAGTGTGAGGTCGTTCTTTCAGGATAACTCTTTGTAAATAAAATTCAATACTTGTGTTAATTTTGCATAAAAAGTGAAATTGATATGAAGATGAGCCAGTATCTATTTTTAAAACAAGAGACCTTCATATACAAAAACGGCCGGACCAGTTAGGGTGATTGATTTATTAGATGCTGGCCAGTCAATAAACAAATCGCCACCAGGTAAGGTAACTTTTATTTGTTTATCCAGTTGATGGTATAAACGTCCAATAGCAGCCGCTGCAACAGCGCCACTTCCACAAGCCTGTGTTTCCCCACAGCCACGTTCATAAACTCGTAATTTAATATGCTGAGGACTGATAATTTGCATAAATCCAACGTTGGCTTGAGCCGGGAAGCACGAATGTAAACTGATTTGTTTTCCTAGAGTATCAACTGGTGCTGTTTCTGTATCGGTTACCAATAACACCGCGTGTGGATTTCCAACACTTAAGGCATGGAAACGGACCATTTTTTGGGATTGAAGTTCTAAAGAATACTCTATAGCTTGTTGCTCCGCTCGCAGTGGAATAGTTGATGGAGCTAATTGAGGAATTCCCATATCGACGCTTACACTAGAGTCTGAATTGATATGTAAATTCATCTGTGTCGTTCTGGTCGCAACGGTTACGTGATTTTTGTTGATTAAACCGTAGTATTTTGCAAATAAAGCAAGGCAACGTGCTCCATTACCGCATTGCCCCACTTCCTGGCCATCGGCATTAAAAATTCGATAATTAAAGTCAATACCATCTTGTTGGCTGGATTCAATCAACAAGCATTGATCAAAACCGATACCTGTATGACGTTGAGCCATAGTGGCGATTTGTTGGGGGCTTAGATTAATATTCTGATGGATCCCATCAATCACAATGAAATCATTGCCTAAGCCATGCATTTTGGTAAATTTAATTTTCATATTTTTATCAATTAAGTCGATAGTTATTTACTTGCTGAACTTTTTGTTGATTCTGGCAAATAAAGAGGTCCTTTTTGCCCACAAGCCGATAAGAATATGACAAGACAAACCATAAATAAAAAGTAAATTCGTTTCATTAAAAATAAGCACGTTAACGATTAGAAGGTAACTATCTATTTAATTGAGTAAAAATTCAAGCAATATCCAATTTTTTTAAAGTAACCCGGGAAAATTTAATAAAAATCCCGGGTTCTACTACTTTATACTTTGCGATCCAGTGCTCTTACTGTTCTTTCGTCATCAACTTCATTATCAATCGATACATGAAGCTCTTTTCTATATTCGTTCAATGTAGAAACAACATTTTGTCCCAAGGGTTGCCAAAATAAAAACGATTTTATAGATGAATAACCTACACTGTTATAAGCGGCGAGTGCAATTAATCCGAGGCCGACAACAAGAATACTTGCAGCAATTACGACATTTCTGATATATCTAATTGATCGCGGACAACGGTGCTTTGTCAGAATCGGTTCAACTATATCAAGCCTATTAAAAAATTCGCGCGCACGATCTTTAGGGTGGGGAAATTCCGCTTCATTTTTTAAGATTTTAAGTAGTTTGGCTACTTCTGTAATTTTCTCTTGTGTTTTAGCATCGGCTTTTTTTATTTCATCATCTTGTTCCAACTTTTTGGGTCTACCGGATAATTCAGATTTGAGTGAAGCCAAATATTCTGCGGTTAAAGGAATGAGTTTTCTCTTAATGAGTAGTAAATGCTCAGCCTCTTTCTCATCGTTTAGTGCTGTATGATATTCGATTTTTTTGCATTGTTCTGTTTTTAATGTAGTGGCAATATTTTTCTTTTGTTGTTCTTCTTTTTCTAGATTTTGCTGTATATCTTGAATACCAGCCACTAATTGTTTCTTTTCTACTTCTAAAGCAGTCTTTTTTTGCTTTTCTTCCTCTAGATTTTGCTGTGTATCTTGTATATCAGCCACTAATTGTTTCTTTTCTACTTCTAAAGCCGCTTTTTCTTGCTTCAGTCGATCAACTACCCCGTATTTGTTAATAGCATGGCGTTCAACTAACTCTTTAAACGTACCTTTTTCTGCCGGTTCAGGCAAGGCATTAGGTCGGTCTCGATAAAATTTTTGTGCTGCAACATCAATTAACGCTTCGGCTTCTTTTCGGAGAGACAGTTCATGTTTATTGAAAACAGCTTCTTCGGTCGCAAGCTCGCGTACTTGACCCAATGCTGCAATGTCATCAATAAAGACTTCGATTTGATGATACAGTTTTTCAAACTCATCAAAAGAACTGCCATATTGTTCCTCAAATCGTATTACAAGTTGGTCGACTAAATTTTCTTCAGCTTCACTTTGAGGCAGTTTATCTTTCAGTTGTTGGCAAATGTATTCTATTTTTATTTTTATCGGATGATCTGCTAATTTAGCAAAATCAGGACTATTAAAGATCGCGGCAATTTCCGGGTTAATTTCTGAATTAGAAGCGTCTTCATCTTTATTGATCTGAGTTAATAAGGTATTAAAAAAGCGCTGCAAGTTTGCATTGATTGGCGTTTGCAGACGATTAAAATCATCTTGCAAGTTTGCGTGCTGTTGTCCCGCTGTTTGGGTAATTACATTTGAACTCAAAATTTGAAGAGCTTTGACAAATTCTTGTATGGTTGTATTGTCTATTTCTAATAATTTGTTAAATTCTTGAAATGTTGCAATGATGGCTTCAAAGAGGTCTTGCTTTTCTATTTGCTTACTCTCTTTACTCCAGTCATCTATCAGATATTGCTGGCTTACTCTTTGAAGTAATGTACCAAAAGAACTCAAGACATCTTTACGGGCATCCTCACTATCAAGTATTGCAGCGGGAGCAATTGAATGTTCAGTAACAGACGATGAAAGATTGGTAATGGCTCTAATGTTTTTAGATAATACAGCTTTTGCGGATCTAATTAGATCTGCCAGAGTTTGATCTTCATGCGAATCAACTTGAAGTATTTTGAAGAAATACTCTTTCATTAAAAAACTGTGCTCTTCGTTAACATACCCAAGGTTTTTAGGAAAAATCTCAGTTAGGAGTCCATATTTATGGTCAGTGCGTAATACTTTTCTTTGTGGCGCTACGCCCATAGCAAGGTAGCAAGTCATATTGAATGCTTCATAGGCTGCTCTATTTGCATAAATTTTGTCATAAAGCTTGCGAAATATGGTTGGAAAATCAAGTTTTGCTACATCAACACCATTATCAATTCCTATCTCGTCCAGAAAAGCAATATATTTTCTACCTAGACCGGTGCGCTCATGAAAAATTTCTTGAGCATCTTTAAATTCAACACCATGGTTGACTAAAAAACGAAGTAATTTAAAGATCATTAATTTTTGCACGTGGGTCGATTTAGTGTTTTCAGGAGAAACGACTTTGCTTCGTTGTGACGCATTACTGCCAGCAGAACCTGTACCATGATGACCAGGTAGGGTGTTGCGAATGAGTACCTGATTTTCAGGATCTGAAGCTTCCGGATAGATTGGTGTAAAGCCCCAATCTGAATGTTCATTTTCGTAATAGACAATTTCTGCGTATTTAACAATCGGTGGAATAGTAAAAAATCTCGAGTCGTACCAAGTTACTGGCCAGACGTCCCCAGGGACAGGGTCAATGATAAAAAGGCTCATAGATACTTTGGCGATATTGCGTTTTAGTTCATTAAACCATTGCTCTTGAGCTACATTATCTTTAGGTAATTGGGTAAATAAGGGTTTGATAATGTCAGGGGTATTATAGCGCTTTTCCTTTTGTCTCTCTGCTTGCTGTCTGACGAGCTCTTTTATTAATTGCTCGAAATTTTGACAAGAGTTAATGGCTTCTTTTATCGCATTGATTTCATGAGCAATCAGAATCGATTCAACTCCACCTCTACTGTGTCCAATCTCATTAAGTTCAGTTTGTCCGCGAACAAGAGCATTTAAAGCAATACCTAGCCCAATTCCAATTTTTTCGCCAACATTGGTTCCATCATTTTTAGGGCCATTAACAACCCTGACTTTTAAAGATTGATAAGGAACAAGCTGTTTGTGATCAATAACTGGGTCATCTGTTTTAATCAACGTAGAAACAATACTCAGAGTTTCTCCCTTAGGGTAATACTCCATCACTGTATCCCCTAATTTTACAGGTGCTTTTTTCTTGTCTTTTAGAGTAGGAGTATAGATTGTGCCTGTCCCCAACATCGTAAGGGTAAATGATTTAGATTCTATTTTATCAAACATATTCTTGCCACTTGTTGAACATATTATTGCCAGTTATTGGCGCACTGTAGCGCACTATAATTCATGTTGACTAATAATGGAATAGGTTGAGCGCCTTTATTGTTTTAAAATTCCACAATTTGGTGCCAATTTGTTTTATATTTGATGCTATTAGATTCAAAAAATATAGAAAACGTATAACTTGCACTGTGCTAATGCATTAGCGATAATTTCCCTTTTTGTCTGCGAGGGGATTTGTTTTGAATGTACTTATAAATGAGTCACAGGCTAAGGCCCAGGCATGCGTTATTTGGATGCATGGATTAGGCGCTGATGCTTCCGATATGATGGGTTTAGTCGATCAGTTGACGATCGCAGATGTCGGGATACGCCATGTATTTATTAATGCCCCCCAACGTCCAGTGACTTTAAATGGTGGCATGGTCATGCCTGCCTGGTATGATATTATGGGCATGAAACTCATTGATAGAGAAGATAAAGAAGGAATTGAGCAATCCGAGTTGCTGATTCGTAAAGTCATGGATGACCAATTAAACGATGGTTTTGCGTACAATCAGATTTTTTTGGCAGGATTTTCACAAGGAGGGGCGATGGCATTGCATACCGCTCTTCATACGACAGCGCGTTTAGCGGGAGTTGTTGCTTTATCTGCTTATTTACCTTTAGCGGTGCATACCAGACCAAAGTTGGATAAAAGCACGCCTTTTTTTATGGGAGCAGGACAATTTGATCCCTTGGTTTTGCCTCAATGGACTGAATCAAGTAAAGATTGGTTATTGAATAAAGGATATGAACATATTTCTTATTATAAGTATCCTATGGAACATTCAATTTGTTTTGAGGAAATTAAAGACTTAAGTCTTTGGTTTAGAGATAAAATTCGGGGAGAAGCATAATGCCCATAGTGAAAAAGTCACGTACGGTGAATTATACCTGTGAACAAATGTTTTCATTGGTGAATGAAGTAGAGCGGTACGCAGAATTTCTACCTTACTGCGCAGAAAGCTTGGTACATCATCGCGATGAAGATGAAGTGCAGGCCACTTTAGTTATTGGCGCTGCCGGTATGAGTAAGTCATTTACCACACGTAACATGCTGCAAGTTAATAAAATGATAGAAATTCGTCTTGTTGATGGTCCGTTCAGTCATTTAGAGGGGTTCTGGCGGTTTGATGAAGTTGAAGAGGGATGCAAAATCTCTTTTGATCTCGAATTTGAATTTGCTGGACGCATGTTCTCCATGCTTCTAGGGCCTGTATTCGAACAAATAACGGATAAAATGGTCGATTCATTTTGTGAGCGAGCCAAGGCAATTTATGGTCAGGGTTGAGCTCATTTATGTGGCTTTAGACAAGACCACGATACATATGACTTTAGAGCTCAAACAGGGAGCAACGGTACTTGATGCGCTTAATACATCAGGAATATATGATATTCATCAGGAAACACGAGGCATGCCTGTTGGAATTTATGCAAAACAGGTTTCTTTAGAACAGGTGTTGCAAGAAGGTGATAGGGTAGAGATATACAGACCCCTGGTTTTAGATCCAAAAGAGAAGCGTCGGCAAAAGGCGATTCGCACTCGATGATATTCAGAACTTGAGTATAAGCAGCGCAGCGGAACCTGGGTTTCGCTGCGCTGCACCCAGGCTACAATTCCTCAAAACTTTATAAATCCTGCTTATTCTTGATTTATGTCAGGTTCATTCATTGACGCTACGCCTGGTTTTAGCTTGCCGCGTTCGATACGTGCCAGAATACCGTTTTGAAAGTATAAACTCACGGTTGACATGGTCATATATCCTCGGCCTCTACGCCAAGTGTATGCATAGTCCCAGCGGTTATCATTAAACGTAGGACTTAACAAACTGGTTCCCATTAATATAGCAACATCATTTTTACTCATTCCTACTTTGAGTCGATCTATTTTTGACTGTGGCAACAAATTTCCTTGTTGTACTACTCGTCGAGACAGATCAAACGATGAGCATTGCGTAAGGGTTAAAGTGCATACAATTCCTAGTAGAAAAATTATTATTCTCATTTTTTTGCCTATCGTGAAAAATTTCGCCATAATAACACGTCATTTACTGAAAGACACCTTTAACCTGGAAAAGCAGTTGAAACCATACTGGGCAAGCTAAAAGTACCGAATCTTCTGGAATTTTTTCAGGTGTAGAGAAGACAAATTCGTTACTGCGAAGGAGCATTGATGGAAGAGAGTAAGCAGCTAAAAAATGCTGGATTGAAGATTACTTTACCACGTTTAAAAGTATTGCAAATATTGGAGCAATCTCCTAACCATCATTTAAGCGCAGAAGGTGTTTATAAGGCGTTATTGGAAACAGGAGAAGATGTTGGTCTTGCTACGGTTTATCGAGTGTTAACGCAATTCGAAGCAGCAGGGTTAGTGAATCGACATAATTTTGAAGGAGGACACTCAGTATTTGAATTGAGTCAAGGAGCGCATCATGATCACCTAGTTTGCATCAAATGCGGCTGTGTAGAAGAGTTTGTTGATGAAGTCATTGAACAAAGGCAGAAAACCATAGCTGAACGCGCTAATTTTCAGATGACGGATCACGCATTGAATATTTATGGGATATGTCCACGTTGCCATAAAGGACAATAAAAATTGTTGGCAGTTATATTATTCTTTTTTTCCCAAAAGGAAATAAGTTTTCACATTACCAATCCCTTTCATTTCTGTAGTACCTCGTGGTTCAATAAGGAATTCATCTTGAAGCATAAAGGCCATTTTTTCCGAGATATGAATTTTATTAGGAAGGGAGGTTTCCTCCAGTCGACTGGCTAAATTAACTACATTGCCCCATATGTCATAAACGAATTTTTTATGACCTATAATTCCTGCGATTACGGTACCATATGTGATACCAATCCGAAATTGAAGATTCATCTGATTTTCTTGATTAAAAGTCAGCATTCGTTCCAGAATGGCCAAAGCATAATTCGCGATATTAATAGCATGTCGAGTTGTTTGTTCGGGAACTCCTGATACTGCCATGTAGTTATCACCAATAGTTTTAACTTTTTCTACATGATATTTTTCAGTAAGTTTATCGAGCTCGGCAAATAATCGATTTAGAATATTTACCGTTTTTTTAGCGCCCAATTGTTCAGTGAGTTGCGTAAAATTAATAATATCTGCAAACATGACACTGGCTTGGGTATATTCATCAGCAATATCTTCCTCGCCCATTTTCAAGCGTGAAGCAATCGCTTCTGGCAAAATATTCAAGAGTAATAAATCATTTTCCTCATTTACCCTCGATAATGTCTTTAATGCATGAATAATAAAAAAGAGCATGAGTATGGTTGATAGAAGTGAAAGCGCAAGTGCCAAGGCAATGATTTTTGACATCTCGATATCAATTTTTTCGTTAGTTAAGAATGTTCGACTATCTATCAGGGTAAAAAACTCTTGTAAGGGTTTCATTACCTGTAATTTGGCGCTCATATAATCAGCGCCAAAAACCATTTGTTGCGCTAATTGAGGATTAGGTTTGCCGATAATGGTGTAATCACCTGATTTATCTTGATATTTTCCATCAAATAAATTCATGGCTTTGATTTCAGTTTCTGAGAGCTGATTACTTTGGTTTTCTGCTTTAGCCAGTAAAGAAAATTCTTTTAGCGTAAAATGATGTTCCAACATCATTGCAGATAACGATTTTGCTGAGCCATAAGGTTGGGGACGTTTGTTATCAATAACCAAATCCCAATACAATTCGTCATAATTTAAAGGTAGAGGCGAAGTTCCATTACGTATGCTTAGAATTTCATTATAGTACTTACGGTATTTTTGCTCGCCAGTTACCACATAAAGGCGAGCCATCTCAGTTAAATCATCGGAGCTTTGACGAAGTTTATTAGCTAACATATATAATTGATAGCGCTCATTTCCATCAATGACCTCTTGAACTGCAATGTGTTTTAATGCAAATAAGCAAATGATCAGGCTCACTAAAGAGAGCGTTAAGAAGAAGAAAAAGTAGTATAAAAGACGCGTGTTTTTAAGATGAAGCTTTTTGAGCACGTTTAACTCTTTTACTTAATTAACTTACATTCAAGAATAGCTTATTTACATAATAATGGAGCAATTTCTAATAACTAATTTTAAATGCTATTCTTTAAAGAAGAATCTGTCTGTTTTATTAGGGAATTTTTAGGACGAGCTAGACTTGATCCTTAAATTAGCTCAAGGATTAATTAATGAAATTGTTATTTTTAGGGGCCGGCAGCGGTATCGGAACGGATTTCGAAAATTTTCAATCAAACATGCTACTTCTAACAGATAGTGGTAAGAAACTACTGATAGATTGTGGTACAGATATTCGTTTTTCATTAACTAAAGCAGGATACCATTCTCAAGATATTGACGCATTGTATATTAGCCATTTACATGCCGATCATATTGGTGGTATCGAATGGTTCGCATTTCAACGAAAATTTGCCTTCCAAAAGAATAAAATGCCACTTTTAATTATTCATGAACACTTAGTACATCTATTATGGAACAGTAGCCTTAGTGGAGGGTTAAAAACACTTGATGATAAAGAGGCAACTTTGAGCGATTATTTTAATGTTCACGTAGTTCGTACTGGCCATGGTTTTAGTTGGGAGGGCCAGAAACTAAACCCCGTGCAAACAGTTCATATCTATTCTAATAAGGAGTTGATGCCAAGTTATGGTTTGGATATTAGTTATAATAAAAAACAGTACTTCATTACTACTGATGCGCGATTTACGCCGGAACGCTTCGCACCATATTATCGAGATGCTGCTCTGATTTTTCATGATTGTGAAACCTTGGAAACGCCCAGCGGAGTGCATGCTCATTTTAATCAGTTAGTTACATTAGATCCTGAAATTAAAGCCAAGATCTGGTTATATCATTATAATGATGGGATGCTTCCTGATGCACAAGCTCATGGTTTTGCAGGTTTTGTTCGTTGTGGTCAGGAGTTTGATCTCAGTTAAAAACGAGTAATTACTTACTTAATCAGTTCAATTTTAAAGACAAAGTCCGATTGGAAAAATTGTTTCTTGAAATTATATATTATTGCCAGATTATAAATCGTTCATTCTTTCTCAAGAATGAGAGCTATCTAAATGACTTTATACATAATTACATAAGAAAAACTCCAGTTTATTCTTAAAGTTTTATGTATTTCATTGATATAATGTCCATCCTTTTCGAATGGTTAATATGGATATTTATGTGGATTGTATGGATTGCGCTTTCGCGACCTTACACGTTTATTGTAATGGCTCTGATGCTTCTAATTATTGGGCCCTTAGCAATAATGCGTACTCCTACAGATATTTTTCCTGACATCGATATCCCGGTTGTGAGCGTTGTATGGAATTACGCGGGCTTGCCTCCTGATGAAATGGGAGATCGCATTGCGAGTGTATTTGAGCGAGCCGTTACTACCACAGTGAATGATATTGAACATATTGAATCCTCGTCGCTGATTGGCGTCAGTGTGATCAAATTATTCTTTCAGCCTGATGTGAATGTTGACTTGGCTTTAAGCCAAGTTACAGCAATCGCACAAACGATGCTCCGTAGCTTGCCACCAGGGACTTTGCCACCATTGGTATTAAGCTATAAAGCGTCAACAGTTCCTGTTTTACAACTGGTGTTATCGAGTGCAACCATCCCGGAACAAAAGTTAAATGATTTGGGAAATAACTTTCTTCGTACTCAGCTTGCAACAGTACAAGGAGCAGCGGTACCGTATCCCTATGGAGGAAAAATACGTCAAATCCAGGTCGATTTAGATCTGCAAGCCATGCAAACCTATGGTATTTCCGCACAAGAGGTGAATAATGCAATTCTTGCCCAAAACCTGATTATTCCTGCTGGAACACAAAAAATAGGTGAGTATGAGTACATTGTTAAATTAAATGGTAGCCCGCTTTCAGCAGTTGAATTAAATGATGTGCCAGTTAAATCAACACCTGGTCGAGTTTTATATATTCGTGATGTTGCCCATGTACGCGATGGATTTGCACCGCAAACCAATATTGTCCGAGTGGATGGGAAACGGGCAGTAATGATGTCAATTCAAAAAACCGGCAATGCGTCTACTTTAGATATTGTGAATCGTGTTAAGGCTTTATTACCTAAAGTTAAGAACATGCTTCCGGAAGGACTTAATTTGTCCAACTTCGCAGATCAATCAATCTTTGTTACCGCAGCGATTCGCGGGGTTATTACAGAGGGGGTGATTGCGGCGGCATTAACTGGGCTTATGATTTTACTCTTTTTAGGTAGTTTACGTAGCACGCTTATAATTACTTTGTCCATTCCTTTATCCATCATTGCCTCGATTACTATCCTTTCTGCTTTGGGAGAAACGATCAATATTATGACTTTAGGTGGTTTAGCACTTGCTGTGGGTATTTTAGTTGACGATGCTACGGTTGCTATTGAAAACATTAACTGGAATTTGGAGCAAGGTAAGGAAGTAGAGCAAGCAATTCTTGATGGTGCGAAACAGATAGCAATACCTGCCTTAGTATCAACTTTATGCATTTGTATCGTGTTTGTTCCTATGTTTTATTTGGGGGGTGTCGCCCAATATTTATTCGTACCTTTAGCTGAAGCCGTAATTTTTGCCATGCTCATGTCTTATATTTTATCACGTACCCTGGTTGCTACCCTGGCAAAATATTGGTTGCACAAACATGAGCTGATGACGGAAGAGAAGAATAAGGGACGATTTGCTCGCTTACACGAAGCATTCGAAGAACAATTTGCACGATTACGCGTGCAGTATTCTAAATCATTATCTTGGGCATTAAACAATGCTAAAGCGTTTATTTTTTATTTTTTAGGTTTTGTTGCTATTTCAATATTATTGCTTTGGCCATGGCTTGGTTCAAATTTTTTTCCTAATGTGGATGCTGGACAAATTAAATTGCATATTAGTGCTCCAACCGGAACCCGGGTAGAGGAAACGGCACGAATTGTAGATAATATTGATACCGTGATTCGACAAGTAATACCGCCTAAGGATCTGAGTAGTATTGTTGATAATATTGGTTTACCTGTAAGCGGAATTAATTTATCGTACAGCAATTCTGCAACGAATGGACCGGAAGACGCAGATATCTTAATATCTCTAAAAGAGGGGCATCGACCCAGTTCGGAATATGTGCATCAATTAAGATCCGTTTTAAGAGAACATTTTCCAGCAGTGACGTTTGCATTTTTACCTGCTGATATAGTAAGCCAAATTATCAATTTTGGTTTGCCATCACCTATTAATATTCAGGTTATTGGCTTAAAAAAAGAAGACAATGCGCATTATGCCAATAAACTGATGAATCAGCTAAAACGAGTACCAGGTCTCACCGATGTTCGAATAAGACAGTCTAATAATTATCCTGAGTTTTTTGTGGAGGTTGACCGTAGCTTGGCAAATGAACTTGGATTTACTCAATTCAATGTCGCCTCTGATTTATTAGTGACTCTATCAGGCAGTTTTCAAACGACACCCACATTTTGGTTAGATCCTAAAAATGGAGTGTCTTATCCGATTGTTACGCAGGCACCGCAATATGTGATGACTTCATTAAATGATTTGCTTAATATTCCAATTGGAAGTTTAACTTTGCCTAGTCAACTGCAAATTTTAGGTTCTTTTGCAAAACTGAAACGTACTTGGACCTCAGTTGTCGAGTCACATTATAATGTTCAGCCAGTTATTGATATTTTTGCTTCAATCCAGGATAGAGATTTAGGCTCGATAACCAAGGATATCCGAAAGACTATCCGTGATACGCAGAACGAGTTGCCTAGAGGGTCATCTGTAGCGATTCGTGGTCAGATTGAAACTAAGGAGCATGCATTCAATGGTTTATATTGGGGATTAGCTTTTTCGATTTTATTAGTTTATCTGTTGATTGTTATTAACTTTCAATCCTGGGTTGATCCATTTATTATTATTACCGCATTGCCTGCTGCGATTGCAGGAATTGCCTGGATGTTATTTATTACTCATACCGCATTAAGTGTGCCTGCTCTAACAGGAGCAATTATGTGTATGGGAGTTGCAACAGCAAATAGCATCCTAATCATTAGTTTTGCTCGCGATCATCTTGCAACTGAAAATGATCCCATGAAAGCAGCCCTTGAGGCAGGACAGACTCGTTTAAGACCCGTAATGATGACTGCATTGGCCATGATAATCGGTATGTTTCCTATGGCATTAGGTTTGGGAGATGGGGGAGAACAGAATGCTCCGTTGGGACGGGCAGTAATCGGCGGGTTATCTTTTGCAACGATGGCCACGCTTTTTTTTGTCCCTTCGGTTTTTTATGTGATTCACGAGCGCAAGTTGAAGAAGAAGCAAAGGAAGGATCATGCTTAAATCAATTCAATCATTTGGACAGGACCACAAACATAGACGACGTATTATCGCGATTGCAGTTTTTTTATTCATCATGTTGGTGATAGTTTTTTTTCGTGTTTATGCAGCGATTCACTTACGTAATGAAACTCTTGCTGATGCAGTTCCTGTAGTCCGGGTGATGAAAGCACAACAAGAGAAAGGGGTTGATAAAATTATTTTACCAGGCAATGTGCAAGCTTGGCACGAATCACCTATTTATGCACGTACTAACGGTTATATAAAAAAATGGTATGTTGATATTGGCAGTCACGTTAAAAAAGGCGATTTGCTTGCCGTCATTGAAACACCTGAGCTCGATGCACAGGCGCGTCAAGCAAGGGCCGATTTGAAGACCGCGATAGCAAATAATCAATTGGCACAGATTACTGCAAAACGTTGGCTTAATTTAGTTAAAACAGAATCGGTCTCCCAACAAGAGACGGATGAAAAAGTAAGTACGGCTGCGGCTTTAGAGGCTGCGATGTTTTCGGCTAAGGCTAATTTGCAACGATTACAAGAATTAGTCGGATTTGAACGTGTTATTGCTCCTTTTGATGGTGTCATTACGGATCGCGCCACAGATATTGGTGACTTAATTGATGCAGGAAGCAGTTCCACAGCACAACCTTTATTTCGTATTGCCCAAACCAGCCCTTTGCGAATTTATGTCAAAATTCCTCAGTATTACTCGTCACGGATTAAACCAAATATGACCGTGGAGCTCCATTTTGCGGAGCATCCCAAGCAAGTTTTTCCTGCCAAACTGTTTGAAACAGCGCAAGCAATTGATCCTGATACGCGTACTTTGCTCGCTCAATTTATTTCCCCGAATAAAAATGGGGAGTTATTACCGGGGGGGTATACTGAAGTCTGGTTTACTTTACCCATTCCTCCCAAAACTGTGATTCTTCCTGTCAATACCTTGCTTTTTCAGGCTCAAGGATTACAAGTAGCAACTTTGGATAAAGACAACAAGATTGTTTTAAAATTGGTCACTCTTCGACGCGATTTTGGCGCAACAGTTGAAATTGCCACAGGAGTATTGCCAGGTGATCGCGTTGTGCTTAATCCTCCTGATGCCATTGTGAATGGGGAAACTGTGCGAGTTGTTTCATGAAAAAATTGATTGGCCCTGGAGCGCTTGTTTTTGCATTAATGGGTTGTTCTTTAGCTCCAACATATCATCGCCCGATCATGCCTATCCCTGAGCACTTTAAAGAACCAGGAACATGGGTGGAAATTAAATCGACACCACGAATCGTTACGCCGGATGCCTGGTGGCAAGCGTTCAATGATCCTGTATTAAATAATTTGGAAAATCAACTGAATGGAGCAAACCAAGATTTGAAATTGGCCTATGCTCATTTTCAGGAAGCAATTTCATTAGTACACGTTGCCCGATCGTATTTTTTCCCCACCATTCAGGGGTTATTCAATGCAGATCGCCAGCAAAACTCACGAACGGTAGCGAATTCTGTAAAAACCCCCGTATTTAACCAGTTTTTATTGGGTGGTTTTCTCGCTTATGAGCTTGATGCTTGGGGAAGTGTTCGCAATTCGGTTCTTGCCAGTGAGCGTAATGCTACGGCAAGCGCTGCTGATGCTGCTTCGATTCGTTTGAGTTTACAAGCAGAACTTGCAAATGATTATTTTGCATTAAGAGGGAGTGATGAGGCGCAACGTATATTAGATACTACCGTTATGGCTTATCAAAAAGCGCTTTATTTGACGAAAAATCGTTATCGAGGTGGGGCTGCGCCTATAGCCGATGTTGATGAAGCAGAAACTCAGCTTGAGAATGCAAAAACCATGGCTGCAGAAATGCGATTACAGCGAGCCCAACTTGAACATGCAATCGCAGTATTGATTGGGGAAATACCCAGTAATTTTTCTTTGGCTCCTGCCAAATCACCTAAGGTTTTTCTGGAAATAGCCCCTAATATTCCTTCAACCCTTCTAGAGCGAAGGCCTGATATCGTTGCGGCTGAGTCTCGAGTGCAAGCGGCAAATGCAAATATTGGCGTAGCACGAGCTGCTTTTTTCCCTGTGATTGACTTATCTGGAAGTTCTGGTTTTCAGAGTCAAAGCCTTGCAAATCTCATTTCAAAGCCAAGCCTTTTTTGGGCTCTGGGTCCGTTGAGTTTATTGACTTTAACTCAACCTGTAGCACAAGTGACGATTTTTGATGGTGGGCGATTGCGAGGTCTACTAAATCAAGCCAAAGCCCAGTATTTTGAAACAGTTGCTGCTTATCGACAAACCGTGTTAACTGCATTCCAGGAGGTGGAGGATAATCTGATTGCGATTCACCAGCTCGATCAGGAATATCGAAGCCAAGAGGCGGCAGCTCGTGCGGCAAAACGAGCTTGGGATCAGGAGTTATACCGATACAAAGGAGGGTTGGTTACATTTTTGCAGGTTGTGGTTGTTGAAAATACTGCACTGCAATCAAAACTTGCATTAGTTAATATCCACACCCGTCGTCAAATTGCAAGTATTCAATTAATTAAAGCTTTAGGCGGCGGGTGGTCTTTAGATGCAGGCAAAAAAAGATAAGATAGGGATAAAGGCAAAAGGAGTTTGGACAAATATTTATATCATACTCCAGGAATCACTCTTGCCTTAATTCTACATCATAACGTTATTTGTTAATCAAGATTAATAGTATAGGAATAGCTACCCATGCCATCGTATACTGTATTGATGTAGCGAATTCCATTACAAGAAGCACTAACAACTGGATGATTCATTAATGGTCCATCTTTAATATCAAGAACACACCAGTTCTCTGAATCATAGGCAACAGTAACATGAGCATAACCAGAACGGCATGCAAATGAGTCTAATATCTCAAAACTACGTGGCCCAACTATGTGGAGCATCACATCTGGATCATTAAATCCGCTTACGACATAGATACCAGGGTGGGAAGTATCGCTTAAGCGAAAATAATCTTTATATCCACACCAAGATTTATCTGCATGAGCATTCATCATCATTAAGCTGGTTGTAGCCAGAAGAATCCATTTTTTCATTTCAGAACACCTTTTTTATTATTTTTATTATTTAGAGCCGATGGCGATTATAGGGAAGTATTGATTCAAAAACAATCACTCTGCTGTAATCCTTACGGGTGAGCGTACAAAGGTGGGCTGAGCAAGCCAAATCATGGCAAGCAAGAATATGAAAATCCAAGCTGCGAGTCTGAATATGTCGTTCGTAGCGAGCATAAATGCTTGATTGATTATCGTTGCATAGAGGACTCCAAACCCTTTGAGCCCCGAAATTCCCAATGAATGCAATTGATTGAGTGATTGTTGAACTAAGGGATTGTACGCGGTTATTTGCTCCACCAGATGGCTTTGATGTAACGCTTCTCTATGATTCCATAAGGTGACGCTGATTGATGTGCCAAAGCTGCTACCTAAAATTCGACAAAAGTTGACAAGGCCCGATGCACTCGCCAAGCGATCAGGAGGCAGTTCAGTCAAAATAAGTGCAATTAATGGGGTAAAGAAAAAGGCAAGGCCAATCCCTTGAATAAATCGAGGTCTAATCAGTTGAATAAAACTCATTTCAGTGTAAAAAGTAGATTGCCATATGCATGTCCCCGCAAACACAATAAACCCAAGGCTGATAATAATGCGTAAATCAAATTTACCCATATAAATACCGACAATAGGTGTTAAAAAGAAGGGTAAGATCCCTACAGGAGCAACTGCAAATCCTGCCCAAGTTGGGGTGTAACCCATTTGCGTTTGTAGCCATAACGGGAAAATAACTACAGTGGAAAAATACACCATAAACCCTAAGGTTAAACTCATTGTCCCAATAGTAAAATTGCGATTAGCAAATAAATATAAATCAATAATTGGATGTTTTTGTGTTAAAAGCCAAATGATTAAAAAGCTAAGCGTAACTGTCGAGATGATTGCTAAAGAAACAATAAACGGTGAATGAAACCAATCTAAATCATGTCCTTTATCTAATAAAATTTGCAAACAGCCAACGCCTATTGATAATAATATCAAGCCAATAAAGTCAATTGGTAATTTAGTGATAGGTGTCTCTCTTCCACTAAGAGTAATCAGCGTAAATGTTACTGAAAAGATACCTACAGGGACGTTAATATAAAAAATCCAGGGCCAGGTATAATTATCGGTAATAACCCCGCCCAGAATTGGACCAAATATTGGTCCCACAACAGCAGTCATGGTCCATATACCAGTTGCCAATCCTCTTTTTTCAGGAGGATAATTAGCCAGGAGAATACTTTGTGATAAAGGAATCATTGGTCCAGAAACCGCACCTTGAATCACTCGGAAAAAAACCAACATTTCCAAACTCATTGATAATCCACAAAGCACAGAGGCGATTGTAAATAAGGTTGAGGAGAAAATAAATAAACGAACCTCGCCAAAACGCTTGGCTAGCCATCCAGTTAGCGGCAGCATAATGGCTTGACTTACAGCAAAAGAAGTTATAACCCAAGTTCCATTATCTGGACTAACGCCTAAATCGCCTGCAATGGTCGGAATGGCTACATTAGCAATCGAGATATCAAGGACATTCATAAAGATAGCCAATGACAAAGAAATGGTCATCAGAACTAATCTACTACCAACTAGTGGAAGATGATCAGCCATTATGATTTTGTCCTTGGAAGGAACATATCGGGGGAGTTTGCATGTAAAATTTCGTCAATAAGGGAATTTACTTCTGCGAGCTGTTTTTTATAAATTTTTGTGTGATATTTTATCTTAGACTCGGTCGTTTGTGGAATCCGATTGCCGTCTAAGTGATGCGTATCAATAGTCACTCGCATGGATAATCCTAGTTGTAATGGAATTTTTTTCAATTCAATGGGGTTTAAACTAATACGCACAGGAAGTCTTTGCACGATTTTAATCCAGTTCCCTGTTGCATTTTGTGGTGGGAGTAAAGAAAAAGCTGAGCCTGTTCCCGCATTTAAACCAACAACCTTTCCATGATAAGTCATTTCAGGGTAAGCATCAGCATAGAGAGTAACTGGCTGACCAATGCGAATATCATTTAGAGAAGATTCTTTGTAGTTTGCATCTACCCAAGTATCGTGGAGTGGAATAATCGCCAGCATGACGGAGTTGAGCGATACTTGCTGTCCCGGTTGCACACTACGTTTTGCGACGTAACCAGTAATTGGGGCGGCAATAGTTGTTCTTTGAAAATTCAGATAAGCTGTTTTTAGATTGGCTTTGGCAGTTTCAACAAGTGGATGAGTATACAGATGTGCATTTTCAACCAACGCAAGAGCTGCATCTAGTTGATGCAATGAGCTATCATAAGTTGCTTTTGCCGCTTCCACTGTTGTTTTATAATGTTGCATCTCTTCACGGGATACAGCTCGATTACCAACTAGCCCTTCGCGACGTTTTAAATCCAATTGCGCTTTAACCAGATTTGCTTTGTTTACATTCACATTTTGTTGTACCTGAGCGGCATTTTCAAAATACTGACGTACTTGTCGGACGGTTTGTGCCAGATTTGCTTTCGCTTTTTGTAGCGCTATTGCATAATCGGTAGGATCCAATTTAATTATGATTTGGCCTTCAGTAACCAATTGAGTTTCATCAGTGTTAATCGAGATAACAGTACCGGAGATTTGAGGCATCAGTTGCACCATATTTCCGTTGACGTAGGCATCATCGGTATAGAGTTCAAATCGTCCCCAAATGAGCCAATAGAGAATCCATATCAATGCAGTAAGTAAAAAAATACTGCCGAGGGCGAACATAGCAATTTTTCGTTTATATAATGTTTTAACTGTTGCACCAACTTTTTTCGATTCGACTTCAGTTTCTTTTTTTTCGGCCATAATTCTATAGCTCTCCACCTAAAGCTGCTAATAAGGCTACAAAAGCTTGCTTTTGACGTGTTTGTAAATTATTCAAAATAGCTTTTTGCTGGATTAGTAACTGTTTTATTTCAATTAGTTGGGTGTAATCAATAATTCCTTGAGTATAACGCGCCTGGAATAATTTGTAATTGGATTGGATATTAATTAACGCTTGGTTCTGTGCTGTAATTTGAGTCTTAAGTATTTTTAGAGTAGAAAGTTGATCGCTGACTTGTTGTAATGAATTTAAAATAGTTTGATTATACTGGTTCACTGCAAGTTCAAATTGTGCATAGTTAACCCCAAGATTCGCTCTTCTTGCACCTGCATCAAAAATAGGTAAATCAAAAGCCGCAGCGGCATTATCGTTTTGGAGCCATATATTAAAAGCTTTGCTAAAGTATAGACTTTGTAAGCTGAGTAAACCCTTCAAATTAATATTGGGGAAAAAAGCGGTTTTTGCAACATTCACTTGATGTGCTGCAGCTTCAGTAAGAGCACGTGCTGAAGCAATATCAGGTCTTTGTGCGAGTATATTTGCTGGGATTATTGTGGGTAACTGGAGTTGCTTTTCGTCATAAACAAAAGGTGCTGGATCAATTTGTGTATTTAAGGGGTTTTTACCCATTAAAACGGCTAATTGATGTCGCGATTGCATTTCAGCACGCTTGTAATCCTCTATGGATAAGATGGCTTCCTGAGCATTAGCCACCGCTGTTTGTACAGGAATATTTGATTCAATGCCTTGTCGTTCGCGATCTGCGATGATATCAGCAAGCTGCTTTAACAAGCGTGCGTTTTCTTTGGCCAAATGTTGTTGGATAATGTTATTTTGTACTTCAAAATAAGCGGTCGCAATAGAAGCACTCAAAACAAGCTGGGTTTCGGCTAGATCCATTTGTGCCGCAAATGTTTCACTTAATCTAGTGGCTAAGGTTTCTCTATTTTTGCCCCAGAAATCGAGCTCATAATTAAATTTTAAGCCAATATCTGCAACTTTTGCTTGATCGATTTTTATCGAGTTAATTGGAGGCGGTATTTTGCCATGTATTGGAAAGTAAAATTGTTCCAAATAACCGCTCGAGCCTATAAATGGCCATAATGATGATGAGGCGACTTTTGCAAGTTGTTGGGCTTGTATCACTCGTGCTTTGGCACTGTGCATATCAGGGGCATCAGCAAGAGCGACAGAGATGAGTTGAGATAAATGGGGATCATTAAATCGTTTAAAATGATGCACTGATTTGCTTTGTTCAGGTTTTTTATAAACGTGTTTTACTGCTAGCTTAGTTGAATTGAGTGGTTCTGTACTCGTATGGGGTTCACCAAACAGAGAACAGCCTGTTGATGCGAACGTGATTAAAATACAAGTTACTAAAGAGAATCGCAAAATTTATTTCCCTTTATATGCGTGAAATTGGATAATGTATCAATATTTTTTGAGAAATACATTAGTGATCATATTACTTAAACTGACTATTAATTTCTAACTTTATAAAAATATGGACTAGAATTATGTACATAAAGGAAATTTTTAAAAACAACAAGAGGGGAGAATTATGAATACTCTGAAAAAAATAGCGATCGTAAGTATTTGTCTTACAACACTTGGCCTACTAAGTTCTTGTGGAACGGTTCATGGCTTTGGAAAAGACGTATCTACTGTGGGTAAAGACATTCAAAAAGCATCACAATAATTTCTTTACGACTCCCCTTAGGGGGAGCCTAATTCTGGATGATAAGTTAAATCTTCATCTATCCCTGAATTAATATAAAACTCACAAGTGTGGGGTGTTGCGGTAATTGTAATGAATTCATTGCCACTGGTTAAAAAATGATGATGCTCAATTGCATCAGGATGAAGATTAAAAAAATGTCCCTTAAAATCATATTGTTGGACTATTTTTGTTAATGAGTTAACTTCGGCTTCTGTGCCATGTGAGGTTATTTCATCACCGTCAATTTCTTCTTTTTCCCCACCGATAAATCGAAGTGATATGATGTCAATCGGAATATGAGGAAATAGGTTAAATTCGGCACGAAGACCTTCCAGGAAATCTTCAAAGGTTTCTTGGGCTAACTGGTCTTTGTTTTTATTTGAATATCCAAAGCCTGACCAATGATATAAGCCACAAAAATTGATTTTTTCTTCAAGCTCCTCATCCCAGTATTGGCCTCTAATCATAAAAGCAATGCACGTACAAACCCCATCAGTAATCAATGCAGTAAATTGATCGTTTGTGAATGCAAGGTCATCCATCTCAACAGTTATTTTTGAAAGTATTTTAGGTGTGGTGAAAAAGTGTCTAGATTGCATAAAAAATTCATGTGACTTGTATTAAAAAAAAGCATTATACAGGAACAAGATTGTGAGTCCTACTCTTTTAATGTCCATTTTATAATTAATTTAAACAGACGGCGCGATTTTAGGGAGGGCTTGAATTCTTCGGTTTTTGGCCCCAAGCTCTTTTTTTATAAAAGGCTGCCATTGCCATGAAGGGATATCGTACTTTTGTGCATGAAATAATTCGTTTAAATGAGCGATTAATGCATCTTTATCGGGCAAGTCAGGGGTGATTTGAATTGTAAATTGATTTAAAGCGTGTTGTTGGATGGTGTAATCATCGAATTCAAAAGTGAAGGAGGCCATTTTCTGACGTATCAGATCGGCAAAGAGGGGAAATACCTTATTATTTTGGGTTGCATAACAAATATCACCTACACGGCCTTCAATCCTTTCCAGCCTGGTAAAAACGTCATTTGATTGTTCTTCAATCAACACATCATCTAAACGATAGCGGATTATGGGTTGTGTTGTTCGCAATAAATCCGTGATAATAGGTACAAATCGCTTTTCGTCCAACCACTCCTTTTCGATAATTAAATATTCTTCATTCATTAGTAAATGATTACTGTCTTTATCACTAATGGCTAAAAATCCTTCCGTGCATTGATATACTTGCGCGACCTGACAATTAAAGGCGTTTTTTATAATTTCTTCATCACGTTGTTCCATAACTTCAGCAACAGCAAAAATTTTTTCGGGAGTAATTGATAAGCGTTGTTTTTCCCTTGATAAAGCCAGTAATACAGAGGTCGGTGCTGATAAAAGGGTGGGTTGTATTTTATTTAAGCGATCAAGATGGATTTCGAAGTTTTCGAGTAAATCAAAAAAATGAAATTGAATTTTTTTACCTTTGCTGAGATTTGTATAGAGCTTATTATTAGCTCTAAGGAAAAAGGCAATGCGCTCTTTTCTCTTTAAGCCTTTGGGCAAGGCCTTAGCTAATAAAATGCCAGCCCAGGCATCGCGTTCTTTTTCATTGACAAGAAATAAACCCCGATTTCCTGATGTGCCAGAAGAAAGTCCAACGGCAATCCCATTGATTAAGGCGGAAAAATCGCGTGTGCTTTCTGCTTTTAAAGCCAGCTTCAAGGCCTGATCCTTCGTTATTTTGACCGTATTTATTTCATCAAAGTGCTGCATCATTATTTTTTTGTTGATAATTGGCCATTCCTTAAATGGCTTATCCAAATAGGGTTGATAAAAAGGAGATTTATATAAGGTTTTTTTTATTAACTTTCTAAATTGCTTTTCCTGATAAGCAGCTAATTGGTCTCGTGATTTAAATCGTTTTCGCAGAAATTGGGTATTGAAATAATAATAAAGAAGTCTAAGTATCATGCTCGAATCCCTGAAAGACGTGCCCGTATGTGCTGACAATGGGATGGAATCATATCGATTTTTTTATTATTTTTAAAAAGTAGGTGCAATTTCTTGATTGTTTGCTGATAACTTTCTTTATTATCGTGAATCAAGTAAGTGAGATTACTTGGAAAAATCATTTTCTTAAAAGTTTCTTGATGCCAACAACTGTCTGCAAGCAAAAAGGTTTCTTGAGCCGCTTTAAAGTATAAACCTATTTGTCCCTTGGCATGTCCTGGTAAGGGGATCGCAATGAGCTTTCCATCCTTAAAGAGATCAAATCCAGTGGTAAAAGGGAATAGATTGGCGTTCAGCGCAACTTCGTTTTTTAATAAAACCAGGCGCTCATAAAAGTCTTTAGGAAGTAATCCGGGTAAGAATCCCTGCATTAATGCTTTTATTCCTTTTTTTTGATGTATGTTGCTTATGGCATCAGGATGACAGAAAAATTGAGCATTAGGAAAATCTTTTAAACCACCAATGTGATCTGCATGAAAATGTGAGATCACAACTCCTTTAATTTCTGAAGACTGGATATTATGTTCTGCTAATTGTTCTTTAAGTGATTTTTTCAGTAGTACCGGTGTTAGGTTTCTGTAAAGGGAAAAAGGAAATTTTCGGGTTAATTCGTAGAATCGGTTGCTATAACCCGTATCGAATAGAATATAACCTCGAGTTGGATGTTTGATTAAAGCACAGAGGGCAGGGTATTCGCTTTGTTTCCAATGAGCATTCTGCAGGGTCATTCGCGCACAATGTTTGCAAAAACCAACTTCAAATAATTGATACTCTATCATGATCTTTGATACCACTCCGCAAAATGTTCTATTCCTTGTCTGATATTGACTTTAGGTTGATAACCTAAATCTTTTTGGGCCGCTTCAATATTTAATGTTTGCCCCATACATAAAACAGCTGCACTGTATCGGGTTAAACGTGGTTCTTTTCGAATAAATGGGAGGCTATAGAATTCTTCTGCACACGCAGCATATATTTTTGCAATCGAGTAGGGGATAAATTTAGGTATAAATGGCTTTTGTAAGACACTAAAAAGTTCGGAAATAATGCTTATTAGCGCTCGTGGTTCACCATTGGTTATATTGTATTTGTTACCGCAAAATTGTTGATCCGCTTGTGCTGCTAAAAGCAGACTTTCTACAACATTTTCAACATAAGTGATATCAATTACATTTGTTCCATTTCCAACAATAGGCAGTACCCCTTTTTTTTCATTTTGGAGGATGCGCGGTAAAATGGCCCGATCATAAGGGCCAAAAATTGCTCGTGGGCGTATCGTAATCACATTAAGGCTTTTTTCTTGAAAGGCCTTATCAATCAGAGCTTCAGCAAGTAATTTGGTTTTTACATAATAGTTGGCCGGTCTTGAGGGTAACGGAACATCTTCCTTGATATTATGTTGTTCCGTGAAATTAAAATAAATACTTGGTGATGAAACATGAACTAAGCGCGTATTTAAGGGAGTTGCTTCAATTACATGTTGGGTGCCTAGCACATTGGCATCATAAAAATCTTTATACCGTCCCCAAGGACTAGATAGGGCCGCACAATGAAAAATAGTTTGAGCATTCTGAGTTATTTTTTTTAACTTCTCTTGATGTAGTAAATCGACAGTTATAAATTGTGCGCCAGATTGAGTAATGATTTTGCCAAGCTGCTCATTGCGCCCCAGGGCGATTACCTCATGGCCGTCTTTGAGCAATCTTTGGGTCAAATTCAATCCGAGACAACCCGTAGCTCCTGTTACAACGCAAACCATATTAGTACTCCAAGATGATACCACCAGCTGCCAGCCCAGCTCCGGTACCCATTAATAACACTAATTGCCCACGTTGTAACTGTTTGCTATTAATTAAAGTGTATAATGCGGTAGGAATAGATGCGGCAATTTGATTTCCATAATAGGGATAAATAGAAACAAAATTTTCAGTTGGAATATTTAATCTCTTCTGCACGTGATGCATCGCGAGCAAGCTTGCTTGATGCGGGACGAACCAATCTATATCACATAGGTTAAGCTTGGCTTTGCTGAAGAGATTGTCCATGAGATTGTCTAATAATTTGGAAGCTAATTTGAATACTTTTTTACCTTCCATATAAAATAGACTTTGTTCTATACGCAGTAACGGATTTTTAGCTGGTAAGCGCGTACCTCCTGCCTCTATTTGACAGAACGTAGAACCAATACTATGCGTTTCATGATGTGATGCTAGAATTCGATTTGTTCCATTACTTTTTTCAAGCACACAGGCTGCAGCACCATCGCCGAAAATAGTGCACGTCTCCATATCTTGCCAATTCAATCCTGCCGACGCGATATCACTAGAAACAATTAGAGCACGTTTAAATCGCTCTCCCTCGATTAAATATGATGCAATGTCTAAGGCATTAATAAAACTTAAACAAGTACTGTTTACATCAAAACATGCGGTTCCTGATTGTTCCAATCCTAGTTGTTTTTGAATTAATGCAGCAGTACAGGGAATTGCTTGTTCACCTACGCCGCACGCGCTGATGATGACATCAATATCGGTTAATTGTATATTTGCTTTTTGGATTGCAATTAATCCCGCTTGTGCTCCCATATAAGACGTTGTTTCATCAGCAGATGCAAAGTGTCGCGAAATCAATCCGGACTTTTTTTGTACCGTTCCTTGGGGCCGATTAAGTTTTAAATCAAGTTCAGTGGATAGAACTTTATTTCTGGGTAAATAACTCCCCATTCCTGTTATTTTTACAGCAGGCATATTTAGTTCCTTACTCATTGATCGTCCATAGAATTTCAAGATAGACCATGAAAAGTAGTGCTCATTGTACTGCGTGTTTATTTTTTATTCAATTAAATTAAACTGCAATACCTTCACTAAAAATAACAATTCTGTTCACTGAAACTGTCAACCCACGAGGATCCATGATAAATTAATAATTATTCATCAGATGATTGGCAAAGGATTGTCGTTCGTGTTTGATTTTAGACCGCATATAAAAGTTTTTATACTGGTTTCGCTGAGTACAGTGTTGCAAACTTCTTGTATGGTAGGACCTAATTTTCATTCACCCAAGCCACCAAAAGTCAAAAAATATACTGAAAAACCATTACCGAAAAAAACCGTAAACACACCTGGAGCAGGTGGTCAGGCACAAAGGTTTATTACCAATAAAGAAATCCCTATTTTGTGGTGGGAACTTTATCATTCACCTGAAATCAATCAACTAATTCATATGGGATTAGCAAATAGCCCCAATTTAGCTGCAGCCTCAGCCGCTTTGCGTCAAGCTCAGGAAAACCTTAAAGTTCAAATTGGCAATTCAATGTGGCCGTCTATAGATGCATCTCAGATGGTACAAAGGCAGCGTTATTCAGGTTTGCAAATAGGTATTCCAAGTGACAGTGTGACGTTTAATCTGGTTTATACTTCATTTAATTTATCCTACACCCTGGATGTTTTTGGTGGAGCACGGCGTCAAATTGAAGCATTGAAAGCTCAGGTTGATTACCAGCAATTTCAAGTAATTGCTACTTATTTGACGCTGACTTCTAATATCGTTACCACCTCAGTGGCTGTTGCATCTTACCAAGCACAAATTGAAGCTACAGTTGATTTGATCAAAGCAGAACAAGGGCTTCTTAATGTTTTAAATGACCAATATCGTTTAGGGGGTGTTTCCAAAGAAAATGTATTGACCCAAGAAACCTTACTTGAACAGACCAAAGCAACTTTGCCACCACTCCAAAAAAACTTATCTCAGGCCAAACATGCTTTATCTACGCTCGTAGGGACTTTTCCAGAGGCTCCTTTGCCCATTATTCAATTGGACCGCTTAAGGCTACCTACGGAGTTGCCTGTGAGCTTGCCTTCAAATCTGGTGCGTCAGCGTCCTGATGTGCGTGCCTCTGAAGCATTACTTCATCAAGCATGTGCACAAATTGGAGTAGCAACAGCCAATTTATTTCCACAATTTACTATTACCGCCAATGAGGGATGGCTTAATACCTCGTTTGCAAACATTTTCACCAAAAGGAATGAAGTTTGGGCTCTAACCGGCCAAGTAATGCAACCTTTGTTCCATGGCGGCGCTTTATGGGCGCAACGACGTTCTGCAATTGCAGCTTATCAACAGACCGCTGCGCAGTACAAACAAACGGTATTGCAAGCTTTTCAAAATGTAGCGGATGTTTTAAGAGGAATAGAAACCGATGCGCGTACATTGCAAGCGCAAATAAAAGC
The DNA here is from genome assembly GCF_003990155.1 of Legionella qingyii. Lineage (NCBI taxonomy): Bacteria > Pseudomonadati > Pseudomonadota > Gammaproteobacteria > Legionellales > Legionellaceae > Legionella > Legionella qingyii. The sequence continues at coordinate 120,332 of NZ_RZGX01000005.1, read as the reverse complement.
TGAAAATGCCGCTCGAGATTCTTTAAACCTGACCCTAAAGCAATATCGTTTAGGTGGGGTAAGTTACATCAATTTATTAAACGCACAACAGCAGTACCAACAGACGCGAATTACTCGTATTCAAGCACAAGCTGCGCGTTACAGTGATACGGCCGCATTATTCCAGGCCTTAGGCGGGGGCTGGTGGCATAAACCTTGGTGTGTCAAAGAGTGTCTATGATGAAAGAAATTTTTTTGAAAAAACAGATGATCATTATGTTGGTTTCCGTGGGAGTTCTTTTCGGCCTGATTTTTGGTTGGAAGGCTTTTTTTCATTACATGAGAAACCAATTTTTTCTCCAAATGAAGTCACCTCCAGTTACGGTGTCCACGATGAAGGTAGAGCCTTCATCATGGCAACCCACTTTAAAGGCAGTAGGCAGCATACGGGCACGATTAGGTGTGAATGTCACTACAGAGCTTGCGGGTATGGTACAAACAATTTATTTCACCCCAGGTACAGCAGTTAAAGAAGGCACTGTTTTGGTGCAATTGAATGCAGGAGCTGAACTTGGATTATTGCACTCATTACAGGCGCAAGTTGAATTGGCAAAAATTACCTATAAACGCGATAAAGCGCAATATATGGTTCATGCAGTAAGTAAACAGACTCTAGATGCTGATGAATGGAATCTAAAAAACTTACAAGCTCAAGTTGCACAACAAGCTGCAACAGCGGAAAAAAAGACGATACGTGCCCCTTTTTCTGGCCAATTAGGTATTAATAATATTAATCCAGGACAGTATCTTAATGTAGGAGATGCGGTAACTACATTACAGTCTTTAGATCCGATTTATGTTGATTTTTATTTACCCCAACAAGTTTTAGCAAAGTTAGAACTTGGGCAAACAGTACATGTTGTTACCGACACGTTCCCCGATGAAATTTTTCAAGGAAAAATCACTACTATAGAACCTATTGTAGATAGCACTAATCGTAATGTTCGGGTGGAGGCGACTCTGCCTAATCCTGATTTTAAATTGAAGCCAGGTATGTTTACTCGAGTAGAGGTTGTTACAGGAGCGAAACAAAACTATCTAACGTTACCGCAATCGGCAATTAGCTTTAATCCTTATGGTGATATTGTCTATCTGGTTAAAGACAGCGGACAAAAAGATAAAAATAATCAACCAATTCTTGTAGTGAAACAGATTTTTGTGACCGTTGGAGAAACTCGAGGCGATCAAATCGCTATATTAAAAGGGTTACAAGCAGGAGATATTGTAGTTACCAGTGGCCAATTAAAGCTTAAGAACGGCAGCCAGATCATAATAAATAACAAAATACAACCGAGTAATGAGGCCTCACCAGAGATAGTTGAGAAATAACGATAATACAACGTGATGATAGTTTTGTAGCCCGAACTAGGGGGGACTGGATTGAGTGAACGTCTCATTCCCGGGTTAGGCCGCGCTTCATCCAGGTTACGAAGTTACTCGTTTGGATAAAAGAATAATCTAAGGATTGTAAGAATGCGGTTTACGGATATTTTTATTAAAAGACCTGTACTGTCTACAGTGATTAGTTTGATGCTTTTAGCAATGGGCTTACGCTCTATTAATTCTTTGCCCATAATGCAGTATCCATTTACTCAAAATGCCATAGTGACCGTTACTACAGTTTATACCGGGGCTGATCCCGATGTTATTGCCGGTTTTATTACTACACCCTTAGAAAATTCCATAGCACAGGCTAATGGTATTGATTACATGACATCAGTTAGTTCTCCAAGTACCAGCACGATTACAGTAAATCTTCTACTGAATTATGATCCCTTAAAAGCATTGTCAGATATCACTACCAAAGTGAATGCAGTTCTGAATCAGCTACCTAAAAATTCTCAACAACCAGTAATTACTGTGTCGGTGGGGCAAACGATTGAGTCAATGTATATAGGATTTTACAGCGATGAATTGCCAATCAATAAAATTACCGATTATTTGATTCGTGTAGTACAGCCTAAATTACAGGCGGTTAATGGCGTACAAAAAGCAGAGATCCTCGGGAATCAAACTTTTGCTTTACGCGCCTGGCTGGATCCGGTGAAGCTGGCTGGATATGGTATTTCTGCAGCAGAAATCGGAGCTGCTCTTGCAAATAATGATTTTATTTCCGCAGTAGGTCGTACGGATGGACAGATGTTTATTCAAAACCTGACTGCAAGTACCGATCTTACTGATGTGAATCAATTCAAGAAGATGGTCATTAAAGCCCAAAATGGAGCAATTATTCGTTTGGAGGATGTCGCTACGGTGAGTTTAGGGGCCCAAAATTATAATTCTTCAGTCAGTTTTGATGGGCGAACAGCAGTTTATATTGGTATTGTTGTGGCACCTTCCGCTAACCTTTTGACAGTAATTGATGATATTAAAAAAATATTTCCAACCATTCAGGAACAATTGCCTCAAGGATTGCAAAGCAAGATCGTATATGATGCCAGTTTATTTGTTAATTCTTCCATTCATGAAGTTATTCTTTCTTTATTAGAAGCATTTTTTATTGTAACCGCGGTTATTTTTATCTTTCTTGGCTCGCTTCGATCCGTTGTTATTCCAATAGTTGCTATTCCCTTATCTCTGATTGGTGCATTTTGGATTATGCTCATCCTGGGGTACTCAATTAACCTGCTCACTTTATTAGCGTTAGTGCTTGCAATAGGCTTGGTAGTTGATGATGCGATTATTGTTGTAGAAAACGTACAACGTCATATTGAAGAAGGAAAGACTCGATTTAAAGCGGCTTTATTGGGAGCACGGGAATTAGCAAATCCAATTATTGCAATTACAGTGGTTTTAATTGCTGTTTATTTGCCGGTGGGATTTATGGGCGGTTTGACTGGTGCTTTGTTCACAGAGTTTGCCTTTTCACTTGCAGGCGCAGTCACTGTTTCTGCTGTAATTGCATTAACTTTATCTCCGATGATGTGCTCTAAATTCCTTAAATTAGGTGATGGGGGGGCTAAAGGACGATTTATGACTTATGTTGATAATTCGTTTGCAAAACTAGAGAAATTTTATGAACGAATTTTATCTAAAACATTAAATCATCTACCGGTAGTTATTGTCTTTGCTGCGATTATTCTTTGTAGTAATTACTTTCTGTTTATTACAACAGATTCTGAGTTGGCACCACAAGAGGATTTAGGTGTCATTATTGCTCAAGTTACCGCTCCAGCTAACTCATCCTTAGCTCAAACTAAACTTTATGCAAATGAGGTGAATGAAATTTTTAAAAAATTTCCTGAAACGGATCACATCTTTCAAGTCGATGGAGTTCAAGGGTTAAATACTTCTATTATTGGTATGGTTTTAAAACCATGGGATCAACGCCAGCGAACCTCGAATCAATTGCAACCGTTAGTGCAAAATGAACTTGATAAAATTGCAGGCGCTAAAGTAGCTGCGTTTCAGTTACCTTCTTTACCAGGAGGAGGGAGTGGTCTTCCTATTCAATTTGTTATTAATACGACGGAAACTTTTGACAAATTAAACGATGTGTTACAGCGTATTTTAGATAAAGCGTATGCTTCGGGTATTTTTGCTTATATTGATCCGGATCTCAAAATCGATCAAATTCAGACAAAGATTAATTTAGATCGCGATAAAATCTCCGAGTTTGGTTTGACCATGCAGGATATTGGTAATTTGTTTGGCTCAGCACTTAGTGAGGGATATATTAACTATTTTAATTACGCAGGTCGTTCTTATCAGGTTATTCCCCAAGTGATGAGAGACACTCGTCTAAATGCGGATCAGATATTAAATTATTATATAAAAACTGCTTCTGGAGACTCAATCCCTCTTTCCACCGTTGCGAGTCTGCAACGACAAATTGTTCCTGAATCTTTAAATCACTTTCAACAGCTTAACTCAGCAACAATTTCTGCCGTTGCTTTTCCTGGCGTATCAATGGGGAAGGCGTTGGATACTTTTGCCACTATTGCCAAGGAAGTTTTACCTCAAGGGTATTACATAGATTACGCGTCGCAATCACGACAATTTATTCAAGAAGGTTCTAGTCTGATCACTACTTTTTTCTTCGCGCTCATTATTATCTTTTTATCATTAGCTGCCTTGTTTGAAAGTTTCCGTGATCCGCTTATTGTATTGATTAGTGTGCCCATGTCGATTTGTGGCGCGATGATTTTTGTTAGTTTAGGTATTGGTGAAGCAAATCTTAATATCTATAGCGAAGTAGGTTTGGTTACCTTAATTGGTCTTATCAGCAAGCATGGTATTTTGATTGTACAATTTGCCAATGACTTACAAGCCAATGGACAAAAAAAGTTAGATGCAATTAAAGCGGCTGCTGCAATTCGATTGCGCCCTATTTTAATGACTACCGCGGCTATGGTTTTAGGAGTTATCCCTTTAATTTTTGCTACGGGCGCCGGTGCTGCGAGTCGCTATAACATTGGTTTAGTGATTGCAATGGGTATTTCAATTGGTACTTTATTTACTCTTTTTGTTGTTCCTTCAATGTATCTTTGGTTAGCAGAAGATCATACAAAAAAAGCTGAAGCGGAACATTTGAGTGATGAAGAGTCTTTAGGATGATAATTATTAATTAGAATAATAATTCGCGATAAGATTAGGAAAAGCTAACTGGGATAGCAGGTGCTGCATATTTTTTTGCTTCGACCTCTTTGGGTGTTTGGGGCGGGGCAAATAGGCCAAAACGTTTTGTTAATTCTCCGATTTCAGGAGGCTTTTTTACAGCTTCATTAAGCTGGTCAAGAAGCTTCTTTCGGGTAGGGGTATATAAATTTAATGCTTCCAACAGTGAGAAAAAACACATTTTTAAGTACGTAAAACTAAAGGTATTAACTTGCTTATGTGTCAGGATGATTCTTGTGAAGTTAGGATCTTTAACTACGTGAGCTCTTATTTGTCGCAAACGCTCATGAACTTCTAATGTTGTATCAGTAGCAATCTCATTTAACTTATTAATGCACTTTGATTTTACATATAAAGTTTCTTTACTTTCAAATAAAGAACTTTGTTTATGTATCGCAATTCTGGAGTTTTTGAAATAAATTTTAAATTGAGCCAAAGCCACAAATACTTCATCAAGATGATGGTAGTCCACATAGTACTTTTTCTCAAATTTACTGATTTCTTTTTGCAGCAATTTATTGATGCTTAGATCAATATCTTCAGCTGTTTCTGACTTAGCAACTATTTCAGTTTTAAGTTTAAGCAAATAAGCCTTAAGTTGGGCTCTATATTCTGAATCAGTATATTGTAAGCTTAAATTGTCATTGCACATCTTTTCGAGATGTTTGCCAAACGACTCAGTAGCGAATTGTTTAATAAAAGTCAGTTTCTCTTGTTTCTGAATTGGAACTAAATCCTGAAGATAACTCAATTTCTCTTTTAAGGTATCTAAACGCATTTGATATGTTGCTTTTAGACCAAGATAATAATGATGACTTGCAGTGATTAACGCCTCGATTTCGGTAAAATGTGGGTCGTATGCTTTGAGTCCAAAATTACATAGTTCATCAAATTGATGGTCCTCAGGATACTGGCTTGGCGGAATTTCAACTTTCTTATCCCGCTTGAGTTTAGTCAGTTTGGGAAGTGCTTTTTTATAAGCCGCATTTAACTCAACTTTGGCTTTTTCCAAATCCTCTTTTGATAGGTTTGGCGCAGTGAGAGCAAAGGCTTCAAATGGAGTAGTAACTACACGATACCAATGATAAAGATTTTCAATATCTTGATATTCTTTGTCTATTTTTTTAAGAAATTTTCCTACATTACGGATCCTTTTTTTAGTTATGCTAGTTCTTTGTTTCAGTGGTTCTTCATCACAAACTAACTTGATGCATTTTTTAGATTTTAAATCGAGTGGGTGTAACAATCCCTTAAAGAATTCATCAGTAATTTGCCGTAATGGGCCTGAAAGTGCTCCTGGAGCGAGTCCTAATTTGTTTTCCCAGAGATCTGCCTCAAAAAGCATTGGGGTGAATACGGTAGATCGCATCTTCTCTAGATTATCAATTATTCCATCGTGAGAAGTAGTCGTAAATTCATTTAGTTTGGTGGTGAGTTCCTGGTATAGGTAAATCATGCGTGGGGTTTGCAGGAACAATTTAAAATATGAATTAGAATTATTAATCAGATCTTCTATAAATAAGGTTGCTTTTTTGGCTCGCAGATGTAATTGGTTAAGTTCCTTAGTAGTTAGGAAATTAGTATTTTTTAATGCCCTAATATGTTTGGGGCTAATATAAAAAGCATTCAGAACATACCAAAGTGCATTGTATTGCACTTTGGTTGTGCCGTATGGAACTTGTTCAGGACTTACCTGATATGCATCGGAGTGTTCTTGGAACGTTGCATAAAGCTCTTGGGCCTTATCAAGTAAATTACGGGCTATTAATCCTAAATGTGGATCAGCAGCCAAGCGCTTGGATGACTTAATGATTTCATTAAGATGTCCATAAGCATTTAATAAATAATAAACATAACGACTTTTAGCACTCTTGTTATTTAATTTTTCTAACTCAAGAGCAATCCCTTCTAAATGAAATAAACTGTTAAATATGTCTTTTAAAGCGCAAACTTGTCTGCTTTGAGCTAATCTCTTGTTATTATCCTCCATTTCCGGGAATGGTGGTGAGGATTGCGGATTTACAGTTTCCTTAGCTTGGTTCAATATCCCTTCGGGTGATATATCAACCACTCTGGGCAATGATTGCTGTAAACCTTGGGGTGTTAATGCAGTTTGCATTGCATTGTTAAGTAGTTGAGTTACCCCAAACAAGGATTGTCTAAACTCATGAATGCATTTGGAATAGTTATTATGTTGGATAACATAGTGCTCTCTGCCCGTTTGGGGCTCTGGTTTTAGTGTAGTTAACCTATTTTCTTGGGTAAATTTTTTCTGCGCTAAGTTATAAAAACGCTCCGTTCTCCGATTCCATTCCTGAGTAATGTCTGCAAAGAACTCTTGGAAGTGTATATCGAGATCCAGAAACATTCGCATGGATGGTGCATTCTTTATAGAGATTTTATTGTTCGATAAGATAGCCACGAGATATTTATCAAGCTTTAAAGCTTCCTTTTTCATCTCAGGGGGTACGGCACAGATAAAGAAGGGTTGGAAAATGCTATATAAATTACGACATTGATCTTTTACTTTGGGATCAATGCGATTTAGAAGTAACATATTTCCTTTAATTTGAGGCTTTGTACGGATTTCTTTTCTGAGTAATGCGATAAATTGAATATAAGCATTTTGAACTACCAGAAATTTGGTATGCTTATTTCGATACCACTGGTAGACTTCAAGTGCTTGGTCTGCATTTAATTCTTCGCGATTTTGCAGTAAATTATCCCCATTAACTGTTTTAAATCGCAGTCTTTTCTCTTCCTCTCGTTTGCTTCTCAGAGCACTTGACTCATTTTCATCCAGAAACCTGACTTTTGCAAAATCATAATACATTTGACTTTTATCTTGCCATTTGGCAAGAAAATCCTGGACGTGTTCATCCAGTTTTAAAAACAAAGACGAAGGTGGTGCTTCTAAGATTTCTACTGGTTTATTTGCAAGTAATGCAGCTAAATATTCTTCGAAATTTTGTGCTGAGTCTCGAAGTTTCGGTGGGATTGCAAACTTGAAAAAAGGCTGAAAGATTGGATATAACTCTCGACATTCCTCTTTGGCTTGTTCATCAAGACTCGTTAATAATAAGTTATTCCCATAGAGTTGCGGTTTTCTTTCGATCTGCTTTTTTATTATCTGAGCAAAGCGAGTGTACGCCATCAGGATTTTTTTAAAGTCACTTTTATTGCACCATTCGAAATTAATATGATCGATGAAGGTGTGAATATTTTTATCCAGTCCAAGAAAAAGTTCTGTAGATGGAATATTTTTGACTGTTTTTTGCGCAAATAAAGCCGATAAATAGGATTCAAAATGTTTCGCCGATTTTTTAAGTTCAGAGGTTATGATTGAACTTAAATAAGGTTGGAGTACTTTCCTTTTTTCTGCGTCGTTAAATTCAGGTAAGATGATTGAGGTTATGTAAGGTTGAAATATCTTAAATAACTGTTGGCACTCTTTTTTTAGTTTAGTGTCAAGTAAGCTTAGATCCAAATTCTGTTCATAACGTTCGGGTTTTGCTTTTATTTGTTCATTTATTATCTGTGAAAAGCGCAAATAAGCATTTTGGATTCGTTGAAACTGTGCTTTTGTTAACCTTGATTTTTTATCTTTACCTTGTTCGACTTGTAGCGGGATCGTTTCATCAAGAGTGTAGACATTTGTTTTTTCACTATATGGGAATAAAGCTAAATTTGCTTTTTTATGTACCGAATCAATTAAATCTTTATTTAAATTAATGTGAAAAAGTTGGCTGTTTTCATCTTTAGTAATTAAATCAGTGAGCTCTTTTTCTTTTTTTATAATTAGGTCTGCAGAAGGTTGTCTCATAAAGCGTTGCAGAGATTTTCCTATAAAAGTGTACCAGTCTTGTTTTTTTTCCTTTTCTTCAGGTTGTACTAAATTAGAGATAATTATTTGATTTAAATCGATGTCCAGTTGAGTCATGTAAGGTTTAAGCAGCTTATAGTGATTTATAAGTTCTTGTTTCACATCGAGAGGGAGCTTGGATAAATGAACGGTTTTATGTTTTTTTAATAGTTCAAAAAATGCCGTGCACGCGGCCTGCGCTTTTTGAATTTTATACAATGCTTTATTGGCCTTATCTATCCTTTTATAGACCATTTCCAGCCTTAATTCGATAAATCGATGATCTTCGATTTCGAGTAACTCTTCTCCTTTGGTTTTAAAATCAATTACTTTTTTAGGTAGATAAAGGAGTTGGTCATACAAGACTTTGACTTTTTCCATCAAAGGAACAGACAAAGTTCCAGGCTTAAGCATGGCATTGTCTTCAATTTTATCAACCAAACTAAATAGGCCGGGCAATACGTCGTATTTGAGTTGGGCTAATTTATCACGGAGCACGTCTTGAGATGATTCACTAAGTTCGCCTATTTGTTCTAACGAGCTCATGGATAAAGTGATAACATTGCGAATTATATGAATGTAATTTAAAAATTTAAGTGAAACAAAAACACTGTTTCCTTTTAAATTTTCGATCTCATTTAATAAGTTTAGTGCTGCATTTTGTAACTCGTCTAGTTTTTCTTTATTAAGTTTTTCTTCTGATTCTTTAATTTCAGAGGAAAATTGTTTTATGTAGTTAGTTAATTTGTCAATATAGCTCGGCAGGACAGCACTGAATTGGGCAAGGAAGTTATAATCTACATCGCTGCTGATCGGGCGCATTTGATCTACGGTAATTCCTGCCACGGTTCCCGCTTTATAAGCTAAAGGCAATGGGTCGAATGATTTTACAATCGATTCGTTTTCTTTAGCATATTTTTCTGCAAAAACTTGTATTTGATTGAATAAGGGCAGAATAAGAGAGAGTTCCTCCTGAAACATATCTTTTAGGTCAATATCTAAATGAGTGAGTAAGTAACTTGCCTCATAAGCCAGATTTATTGTTTTATTGTAGAGTAATTTCAGATCCCAAAAACTTCGTTTTAAGTCTCTGACATCAATATTTTCCAAATCTAAAAAAGTCAGGCGCGCATAATAAAGTGCATTAATTAGCTTTTTAATTTGAGAAATATTATCAGGGTCAAGAGAATAATTAGCAAAAGGAGCCCAATTCGTATGGCCCTTCCTCGATGTTGCTGACAGTACTCGCGCCCTAAGAGCATCCAGTGTAAAGGGTGGGGTATGATTTCTTTTCGACGTAATATTAAGAATTTCAGGCATAAAAGGCTCTAGATCTTTAGGTGAAAAATCTGAGCGTAAGTTAATTTTAAATTCTTCGCGTTTAATTACAGCGGTTACTAATTTGCCGGAGGGGTCTATAACAGTATATTCAAGACCTGTTTCGACCATACGGACATAAAAAAAACCTGCTTGGGGTTTTACTACATCGATCCTTGGGGCAATGGTGTATTTAAAAGGCGATGGTGCATCAATCTCATCCAAAACAGCATTTTCAATCGTTTTTTTGTCTGGGGTGATTACTGAGTAGGCTACTTTGCCATTTTGTTCACTTATGTATAACTTTCCAGGCTGTAATTCTTTTGTTTCATCGGACATAAAACAAAGTTCGTAGCGGGGAAAATAAGGGACTATTCGAGGACTAACATGCTTGCTATAGAGAATTTCGAAAATTTTAGTGTCAATTTGTTCCAGTATTTTAGATATCTGGTTTTGCTTGAATGACTCTAATAATTTTACATATTCTTCAAATATCATTACAGATAGCCTAATGAATTCATAAGTCGTTGACTGTCAATAGATTAACCGGCATTAATAATACCACAGTTTGGCAATATTTTCGTCTGTTCTTGAATATAAATCAATGATTACTTTTGTCATCATTCATAAAGGAGCCAATTAAATTAGGCGCGAATTTTTACTGACAACTCTAAAACAAACTCTGCAACTGATTCTTTAAGGTCAGGATAATCGGTATAGGCTTTAATCTGGATGGGTTGGGTTACTCGTGTTCCTGTTTTTTTAGATTCTTCCAACATTGCTGCGACTTTTGTTCCTTCACGACAAACAAAATAAACATCCGCTTCAGGGCGATGTAAAAATTGTGCTTGAAATGATTTAAACACGAGAGAAACATTGAGTTGTTTTTGTGCTGCATGATAAAAACCATGTAACCCCCCTGCTAAGTCTGCCCCAACACACAGCGCACCAAAATACATGGAGTTTAAATGATTACGACTGCGTCGATTTAAAGGCAAGCAAATAATAATTTCACTGTCAGTAAGTTGGATCAGCCGGGGCTTTAGGTAGCCTATCATGCGAACTTTAAAATGGCTAAATTTCCAAAGAAAAAATCTAAAACGAGTCAAGAGATTCATGAATTTTCCTTTTTAATCATATCTATGCTCTGAATGAGTAAACGCCCACTTCCACTGGGTTGAGGATTTGCTTCGATAACTATTAGTGAAAATGCAATCGTAAGATTTAATTCAGGAATAGAAAAAACTTCATTAATGCGCCAAAAATGGACGCCAAGAGCAAAACCTTTTTCAGCGACATAAGGCTCTGCAATAACTTTAGGATGCAGTGTAAGATGGTTTTCTCGGATAACATCGAGATAATTGCCTAAGAAATTGGTTAGGGCGTCCCAGGCATTCGCAGTATAATTTTTACGTAATTCTGCATCATCACTTGCTTGATAGTTGTAATCTACGGATAAGGTATTCAATAAAATTTGTTTTGCCCATTGACAGATTTCCGCATCATTTTGCGCATAAAGAGTAAATGGCGATATGACCAGCACGAGCCATAACAGGATCCTTGGCAAAAGAGCGTTCATGTTAAAAATCCTTTTTAATGTTTTAAAATGAAGAACTTAATTTTTTTATTTTAGTATAATCTGTAAATGATAAATGTGTACTGAAAAATTGCGTTTTGTGGTGCAAAACAGATGTGAAAAAAAAGTAATTATTGGAATTTGATTCCCAAAAAGAATTACTTATTTACTCTATACGCTCCATTTTTTTGACGTATAATTGTATACTTTGTAGGCGAAAAATATAAACCCCAAACTTAGTTTTTAAACCAAATTATCGAATTATATGCATACTATCACCATACGCGGTGCAAGAACCCATAACCTTAAAAATCTCGACTTGGATTTACCACGTGATAAATTAATTGTAATTACGGGTTTATCTGGTTCAGGGAAGTCCTCTTTAGCCTTTGATACATTATATGCGGAGGGACAACGTCGCTATGTTGAATCTTTATCTGCTTATGCACGCCAGTTTTTGGCAATGATGGAAAAGCCTGATGTTGATTCGATAGAGGGTTTATCACCAGCAATTTCTATAGAGCAGAAAGCCACTTCCCATAATCCTCGTTCCACAGTAGGGACCATTACCGAAATTTATGATTATTTACGATTGCTCTATGCCCGGGTGGGGGAGCCGCGTTGCCCTACACATCATGTCAGCTTGCATGCGCAAACAATCAGCCAAATGGTGGATCAGGTTTTGGCTTTACCTACTGACAGTAAAGTAATGATTTTGGCTCCGGTCGTGCGTGAGCGTAAAGGAGAGCAGGTTCAGCTTTTACAGCAGTTGCAAGCCCAAGGTTATGTACGTGCTCGTATCGATGGCGAGTTGTATGAATTGGATTCTCCTCCCAAACTGGGTTTGCGTACGAAACACACGATCGAAGTCGTTGTGGATCGGTTTAAAGTGAGATCCGATATCGCCCAGCGCTTAAGCGAGTCATTCGAAAATGCTTTAAATTTAGCAGAAGGGCTCGCCATAGTCGCATCCATGGATAATCAATTTGATGATCTTGTCTTTTCTTCAAAATTTGCATGCCCTGAATGCGGATACAGCCTCAGTGAGTTAGAACCTAGACTTTTTTCGTTTAATAATCCAGTAGGTGCTTGTCCTTCTTGTGATGGATTGGGCGTTGATCAGTTTTTTGATCCGGAGCGGGTTGTACATGATCAAACTGCCAGTTTGGCTGAAGGTGCTATACGAGGATGGGATAAAAAAACTACTTATTATTTCTCAATGCTTGAGTCGCTTGCCGGGCATTATGGTTTTGATGTCAATACTGCATTTTGTGATTTGTCCGAGGAGATTCGACAGATTATATTATACGGGAGTGGGCGTGAGGTTATAGACTTTCATTATCATCGCCCTAATGGCGGATATACAGTAAAGCGACATGTATTTGAAGGAATTATTCCTAATATGCAACGACGTTATCGTGAGTCTGACTCAGGAATGATACGAGAGGAGCTTGCGAAGTATTTATCTTCCCGCCCATGCCAGAGCTGTCATGGTGCGCGATTACGTGAAGAAGCTCGGCATGTATTTATCGATGATAAAAATTTGCCTGAAATTACAGCCTATTCGATCGAAAAAGCTTATGTTTTTTTTAAAAATCTGCGGATGACGGGATATAAAGGTGAAATTGCGGCAAAAATTAATAAAGAAATTGTTGAGCGATTAGGATTCCTGGTCAATGTGGGTTTGGATTATCTTTCATTAGCCCGCAGTGCTGAAACTTTATCAGGCGGAGAAGCACAACGTATTCGTTTAGCCAGTCAAATTGGTTCTGGATTGGTTGGCGTTATGTATATTTTGGATGAGCCTTCTATTGGCTTGCACCAAAGAGATAATGACCGGCTATTAAAGACTTTAATGCACTTACGAAATCTGGGAAATACGGTTATTGTGGTGGAACATGATGAGGATGCAATTCGCAGCGCTGATTTTGTCCTGGATATAGGTCCTGGGGCTGGGGTACATGGTGGTGAAATTGTTGCAAGTGGTACACCGCAAGAAATTATGCAATCTCCAACGTCCTTAACGGGTCAATATTTATCTGGAAAGCAATCCATTGCAATTCCTAATACACGTTTACCCGTTAACTCCGAAAAAATGATTCATCTAAAAGGAGTGAATTGTAATAACTTGGTTGATGTTGATGTCAGTATTCCCTTAGGGTTGCTTACTTGTATTACCGGAGTATCAGGTTCGGGAAAATCGAGTTTGATTAATGATACTCTATATCCGAATGCTGCCAATCTATTAAATAGAGCAAGTTTATATACTCCCGGTTCAGCCAAAGAGATTGTCGGTTTGAATTTATGCGATAAAGTAATTGATATTGATCAGAGCCCGATTGGCAGGACTCCTCGTTCTAATCCAGCTACGTACACAGGTATTTTTACTCATATTCGAGAATTATTTGCAGCAACTCCTGAGTCTCGGTCAAGAGGTTATCAGCCTGGGCGTTTTAGCTTTAACGTGCGCGGTGGGCGTTGTGAAGCGTGTCAGGGGGATGGTCTGATTAAAGTTGAAATGCACTTTTTACCTGATATTTATGTATCATGCGATGTGTGCAAAGGAAAACGTTATAATCGAGAAACCCTGGATATTCAATATAAAGGCAAAAATATTCATGAAGTTTTAGAAATGACTGTTGAAGACGCTGGTCAGTTTTTTGCAGCGATTCCTGTTTTAGCCAGAAAATGTCAAACGTTGATGGATGTTGGTTTGTCTTATATTAAATTGGGGCAAAGTGCGACTACTCTCTCAGGAGGAGAAGCTCAGAGAATTAAGTTATCTCGAGAGTTGTCAAAACGGGGTACAGGAAGCACTCTATATATTCTTGATGAACCGACTACAGGATTACATTTTCACGATACCAAACAGTTATTAGCTGTATTATTCCGTTTACGGGAGCAAGGGAATACGGTTGTGATTATTGAACATAATCTGGATGTGATTAAGACCGCAGATTGGATTATTGATCTGGGACCTGAAGGAGGAAGCAAAGGAGGTCGTATTGTGGCTACAGGAACACCAGAGCAAGTTGCTGCATGTGAACATTCTTATACGGGACAATTTTTGAAGCCTATTTTAAATGTGTCATGATTTCTACAACTTGAATTCATGAATTAACAATTTCGTGTTTATTTAAGTAGTGATAGATATAAAAGCTGGCGGGTAAGAGGAATGCCCAGGTAACTCCTACAAAAAAATAAAATGGATAACTTTTTTCGATCACTACGATATTGCATGTTTCGCCAATTTTATAAGCAAAAGGCATCAAAAAAAGGATGAGCAGGAACCAAATGAGATAGTAGCGGGTCAATTTTTCATTAAGAATAATAAGATTCAATCCGAAACTTAACCAAATACAAATCATCCATGGGGCTGTAAAATAAGAGCTGAAGGGATTTGCTTTAAAAGAAATATAATTTTGATGCAGCCAAATTGTATCAGTGATTGAGCCAATGACCCCAATAAGAAGTGCAAAATATAGAGCATTTAAATAAGGCAAACGATTAATTGATTGCCAGGCGATTTGCACGGCAATGAGCAGGAAACCAATTATTGTTCCAAGCAATACTTCATTTTGGGCTGCAAAATAGAAACAAGCTATCCAACACAGATAATAGGCTAAAAAATGGATGCACCACCCAATTTGACTTTTATTCATTAACTTGTACTCTTACGGTTAGCAAAAAATCCTCAGTCATTCCACTATTTTTTTTGTTATTTTCGATCTATAACTAAATTGTAGAAAATTTTACATAGGATGAAAAATGAGTACTTTTCTTATTGCCCTTATTATTATTGTAGTACTTTTATTTTTATGGGCTATTAGTGTTTATAACACGTTAATTCATTTAATTGAGGCTATTAATAACGACAAAAAACAAATAGATATCCAACTGGATCGTCGTTTTAAGGTTTTTGAATCGCTCATTGAGGCAGTAAAAAAATATATGGATTACGAGAAAACTACATTAAAGGATGTAGTCGCCTTGCGTAATCAAGCGCAAACAGCTAAAGCTGCAGGAGATGAAGCAGGTCGCATGGCTGCAGAAAACCAAATTTCTCAGATTGCATCTGGGTTGAATGTGGTATTTGAAAATTACCCCGATTTGAAAGCAAGTCAAAATGTCATGCAATTGCAGGAAGAA
This sequence comes from Legionella qingyii, assembly GCF_003990155.1. Taxonomy (NCBI): domain Bacteria; kingdom Pseudomonadati; phylum Pseudomonadota; class Gammaproteobacteria; order Legionellales; family Legionellaceae; genus Legionella; species Legionella qingyii. The sequence goes on along the minus strand of NZ_RZGX01000005.1, from coordinate 104,772 downwards.
ATTGTTAACACTGAAAATAAATTGGCCTACTCCAAGCAGGCTTATAACGATGGTATAGAGCGTTATAATGCGAAAAAGAAATCATTCTTTGAATCTATGGTAGTGTCTTTGTTTTCTTCAGCATTAGATAAAGACTTTGTATATTGGGGACTTCCTGAAGAGCAGATTCAAGCTAAAGAAGACTATACCGTAAAATTTTGAGTTTAGAATATGGGCCTTGAAGACTATCATGGTAGTGTAGGGAATTGGCGCGAACAAATACAGCTGAATCAGCGTAAGACATATGGAGTTATCGCTTTTTTTGTTGCCATTTTTTTTGCTGTGGGCTTCGTTGCTGATTTATTTGTTTTACAATCGACCTATCCACAGGTTACCTTGCAGCAATGCTTTCTTGCGTTGATTCATCTGCGCGTTGTTCCCTATGCCACTATAATTATGGTTGCTATTGCCATAGTGTCATTATTAATAACGTATGCATTTTATGATCGCATTATGTTATTAGGTACAGACTATCATGAAATTACCCCGCAAACCGCCCGAGATTTGCGGGAACAACAATTGTATAATGTAGTTGAAGAAATGAAAGTTGCTGCTGGTTTACAGTATATGCCTAGAGTTTTTATTATCGAAGCAGATTATATGAATGCGTTTGCGAGTGGGTATAGTGAAAAATCAGCAATGGTTGCAATTACTCGCGGTTTAATGGAAAAACTGGACAGGGCAGAACTGCAAGCAGTGATGGCTCATGAATTAAGTCACATTCGTCACTATGATATTAAATTAACGCTAACAGTGGCGATTTTGAGTAATATTCTTTTGATTGTAGTGGATATTCTATTTTATTCCGCAGTATTTAAGCGTGATGGTAAACGAGAAGATAATCGTTTGTTAATGGTGATTGTAATTCTTCGTTACGTTTTGCCCTTACTGACAATTTTGTTAACCTTATTCTTAAGCCGAACACGTGAATATATGGCTGATGCTGGCTGTGTGCAGTTAATGCGCGATAATGAACCCTTAGCTCGGGCATTGCTCAAGATTAATGACGATCATCAACAACATGCCGAGCATTATTCAGAGGAATATGGTAACACTCCTCATGAACAGGTGAGGCAGGCATCATACCTTTTCGATCCATCCGATATTGATCCGGTAAAATCTTTAAGTAATGCGTTTGCAACACATCCTTCAATTGACCAACGTTTACAGGCCTTGGGATTTACACGTAAATAAATGGGATTACGCCTCGCTACATCTAGGCTACACGCTTAAGTTGACACCATTAAGCGAGTGGTCAATGACATGCAACTTAAGAAAATAGATTCGAGAGCGCTTGTAATAGGTTCTTGCACTTTTTATTTACTCATATGAATGATGATTATTCGCGAAACCCCACGCCTTTTTTTAATAAAAACATATTGAGAAGAGTCAGTAACACTAACATCATACAAATAATTCCCATCGCTAAAGAGATATTGACCTCACTTTGGCCAATCATTGCTTGTCTCAGTGCGTTAACCATATACAAAATGGGATTTAGCCAAGATACCTTCTGCCAAAATTCTGGTAGCATGGTTATGCTGTAAAATACACCACCTAAGTAGGTAAGTGGCGTGAGTATGAATGTGGGTATAATCATAATATCATCAAAATTCCGCGCAACCATGGCATTAGTGAACCCTGCCAATGAAAAAACAGCAGATACCAGCAATACCACGAGTAACGTCATTGGCAAGTGACTTAATTCAATGGTCAAGAAAAAACTGGCAATGATATAAACCAAGACAGCAACAATTAATCCTCTAAATACGCCGCCCAAGACATAGCCAAGCAACAAGAGGCTGTTATGCATTGGGCTAACAAGCATTTCTTCGATACTTTTTTGAAAGCGGACACTGTAAAGAGAAGAAGATACATTACCGTAGGAGTTAACAATAACGGACATCATAATCAATCCAGGAGCAATGAACATCGGATAGCTGACTCCTTGAATGGAGCCGATACGCGGCCCGATTAAACTCCCGAAAATAAGGAAGTAAAGCGTGGTCGTAATCACTGGAGGTAAAAATACTTGGCTTGCAATGCGAAACATACGAACCAACTCGCGCCTTACTAAAGTATATAATGCAATAACTTGTTGTTTAATGGCCATTTTTTATAAGATCCAAAAAGAGTTCTTCCAAGCGATTGGTTTTATTTCGCATACTATGAATTTTTATTCCATGTTTGGTGAACAGGGCAAAGGCATCATTTAAATTCAAATTGTTGTCTACACGGAGTTCTATTGTAGTGCTATCAACCAGTGTGGGCTTAAATGGAAATAAATCGGGTAAAGTATCGATGCGGTTTTCTGTATTGAAGATAAATGTTTGATGACGTAGTGTTTGCAGTAAAGCCTTCATCGATGTATTTTTTATAATTTCCCCTTTATCTATGATGGCAATGTTTTTACATAATTGTTCTGCTTCTTCCAGGTAGTGGGTTGTGAGAATAATCGTTGTGCCTTCTGCATTGGTTCTGGTGAGAAACTCCCACATACTGTGTCGGATTTCTATGTCCACACCAGCCGTAGGCTCATCGAGAATCAGTACTTTAGGTTGATGCACTAAAGCCCTGGCAATCATAAGTCGACGTTTCATTCCGCCGGACAAGTGTCGCGCTATAGAGTTTTTTTTCTCCCAAAGACCTAGCTGTTGCAAGAGACTTTCAACTCGGGGTTGTGCCTTCTTTCGCGAAATTCCATAATATCCCGCTTGATTTAGAAGGATTTGTTCACAATTTTCAAAAATATTAAGATTAATTTCTTGGGGCACAAGACCCAAACAGGATTTGGCTTTTTCAGGTTCTTTTTCCAAATCGTAACCATGAATGCTGATGCTACCCGATGTTTTATTGAGTAATGAAGTTATTAGACCAATAGTTGTGGACTTCCCCGCACCGTTGGCACCTAATAAAGCAAAAAAATCACCCGTATTAATGGTCAAATCAATGCCTTTTACTGCTTGTACACCATTAGCATAGGTTTTAAATAATTGTTTAATGTCTAAGGCATGCATAGAAGATTAAATGAAAATAAAAATATCATTATACACAATAATCATATTGTTTTACGAGCAAGGTTAAGCGTTCTGAATTACTAAGTAATCCGCTTGTTAATTTCGTTTTTATAAATCGGAGAACGCGCCTTTGTTCAATACAAAGTGAGCATGGGTTTTCATCCAACCAGTAATACTGTATCGAGGTTGATGAGTAACACATACTTCATGAGGCAATTCGCTATTAAAACATATGAAGCGATTTCCTAAGGGCAGTACATTCTCAATTAATTGATCTTCTGTATTGTATATTTTTAGCTCGCCTCCAAATTCAGAGTTCCAATGCTCGTTTAAATAATACACACATGAGATTTTCCGTGTTCTTTGCGCTGCGAACTGATCCACATGTTTTTTATAATAAGTACCTGGTTGATATGCAGCAAAATGGGTTTCAAATTCATGTAAACCTAAAAAGAGCGACTGATTCAATATTTGAGCCAATTGTTTAATTCGCCCTAAAAAGATTTGTATTGCTGGATTTGTTTCATTTCCTTCCAGCCAGAAAATTTCATCAGTACGAATTAAATCATTCTTATGGGATTCTAGTTTAAGACCAATTTTAGCACCACGAAACAATCCTTCTTCATACAGCCCTTGTGCTGTCTCGCGCAATAATTGGCATTGGGTTTGCTCAAGAAAGCCATCAATAATACAGAATCCCTGGTTACAGAGGTTAGGGATTAGTTGTGCGGAATCAATCAAAGTACACGTCCTTCAAGGTGATATTCATATTCGCGCCATTGTGGCATAAATTGACTCATTAACCCATAAAATCGTTTATTATGACTTGGTTCTAACAGATGAACTAACTCATGCACAAGGACATACTCCAGACAAATCGACGGTTTTTTAATAAGATTAAGATTTAACCAAATACGTGCCGCTCTGGTGTTACATGAACCCCAACGTGTTTTCATTTTTCTGATTCCCCATTCAGCTACTCTAACTCCAACAATAGCTTCCCAGCGATGAATAAGCTCAGGCAATAGCATTTGCATTTGCTGTTTATACCAGCGCTCAATAATGGTTTGAATTTGGGTGGGTGAGCTGTTAGGCTGGGTATAACAGTACATCAGTTCCTTGTTGAGCTTAATTTGTGCTGGTCCGTGATGTTCTTCGATGATTAATAAATATTTGTTCCCTCTGAATGCTATAGTTGATCCTGTTGCAAATGTACATTCCTCGACAACAGCACGATTACGAATTCGCTCCCTTTGCTTATGAATCCATGCACTTTTAGACTCAAGACTTTGTCTTATAAGTTGTTCGCTGAATCTCAGAGGTGCACTCACCTTGACTAAGCCATCAGGTGGATAAATACGTAAGTGCATGTTCTTAATTTTTTTTCTTAATATTTCTATGGGAATACCATCGAGTTCAATGATCATCTCATTAACATCATGTAGTCTGGGTGCAGCGCAGCGGAACCCTGAACGTTAAGCTTCAGAAAACCCTGAGCTTTGCTGCGCTTGTCCCAGGGTATGATGATACAAAGTATACAAGGAATGAATCAGAGCTATTGTACTATCTCTGTGCGCCGATACAAGGGCTGTCTATGTATTCGCCATTAATATTTAAAACCATATTAACGTTAGCACGTTGGTAACGGGCAAGAATGTCATATTCTTGTTTGGTGATGTAGCCATAGGAGTTACCACAATATACGAGTGAGGTTGCTCCTGGTTTGGGTTTAACTTTCACCGGCAAGTCACATTCCCAGCGAAATTGGGTTAAATCGCAATTTGCGAAAGCGAAACTAAAGGGTAAGAGAGATACAGCAATAGCTACATACCATTTCCTTTTCATAGTGTGCACCATTTGCATGTTTATGTTTTTTAAGTATAGGATAATATTCTAAAAAAGCAGTCAAGGATCGCCATGCTCTCATCCAGTTCTGAATACATTAAAGCCTTGCGTGAAGGAAAATATCTACTTTTTTTGCAGTGGACTGATTTTATTACCCAAAAATATAAATTGTTAGATGCTGATGACACAGTAAATTTTTTGATTTTTGAATGGTTAAATAATGGTTATTCAGAAGAAGACGCCCTGAAATTAGCTGTCTTACAAGCGGTATATGATTTGGAATCCAAGCCTTTACAAGGAAAATTAGATTATTCGCTTAAATCAATTGCCATTGCTTTATTCATCTGCATGGTCTTTCAGAAACTTGAAGGGGATGTAACCGAACTCTCAAATCATGACACTGCACGGGATGCAGTACATCAGTTTATTGAAAAAAATCTTGTCAAGTTGAATCCTTTTACTTATCAGGAACGGTTAGAAGGGATGCAAACACGGTTTTATCAGTGGGTGGAGGAGATTGATAAAAAAGAATTAACCGATGCATTTCAAAAAATTCACGCGATTACGCAACCAAGATATCTTCTTGAAGACTATATTTTGCATTTAGAACGTTTAAAAATAAAAGATGATGAACTTTATGCTACGCGATTAAGTTTGGCAAAACGTTTTCTCGGCTATTTATATGAACAAACTGAACTAACACACGAAGTAGCGGAGATAATTGCTACCTACGTTAATTCACTCCGTGAATTGCATCCTGGTAAAGGAGAAATAGAGCAGTTGGACAGAATCTCTCCTCCTTCAACCCTGGAACATACTTGGAGAAAAATAACCACGATAGGGATTAGCTTTTTTAATATCGTCTCAGGTGAGAAGACGCTTGGTGAATTAATTTCCGGGGAAGCTATAATCTTTAACTCGATTGATTCACCTGATTCCAATCTAAAAATGTAGCATCTCATCTGATAAAAAATTCTTATGAAACTTGAGTTGACTGTACGCAAAGCCTTGATTGCAAAAAATACAAAACGAACTAAATGAAGTTCGGTTTGTGTTTCAATAAATTGTGATCTCTTGTTGTTCATTCAATGTTTTTGTTGAGATTGTTATTCTTATAATGTACAACTGCGCCCCATCAGGGGCATTAATCATCCTCTAAAAATATTAACTAATTTACAGGTGTCGATATGTATAGATTCACTCGAGAAGATAAAGTAGATATGGAGAATAAAGTTCAACTATAGGGATATTTAAACAATGTTGCAGCCGATGTGAAACAAGTTATTATTACCATTGGATCCGGACCTAATCCAAGTGATTCCTATGCCCAAAATATCGTCTTTGATTCAGAAAGCAAACACTTAATTATAAATATTGATATATGTTATCCAGGTGATTTTCCTTGCGGACTTCTTAAAGTGTCTGTTGATCCAACAAAATTCAATTTTAAGAACGAAATGGACAAAGTATTAGAAAATAAAAATGGCGTTGAAGAAATAACAAACGTATCCTCAACTGAAAAAAAATTTAGAATCAATCAGATAACGTAAAACGAACACTATCGTTTGGATTATGGATAAAAAAATTATTGCTGCAGGTACTTTACTGCAGGTTGTCCTTGCTTGCAGAGTTTTGGCGATTATTATCTCTATTTTTATTGGAAATGTATTTAATGCGAGCTTCGAACTATAACCACTAGAAGGGCGAGCAAGTGGTTTTACTTTATTTTTAACCTAAGTCATTCTTTACTTGGTGGCACAGCACCACTGATTACCTTGCTTTTGAGTTATGTTTTCACAAATTTTGCACTGGTTATTTTGGGGAGGTTGAAGTCATTTTCTGTTAATATTGATTTAGTATTGATCATGTGTCATATAGCAATTGTAAATCAACTCCATAATGAGGACCATCATGCAAGAGAAATATGAAGATCAATTACCCGAGATACCCGCAGAGATTGTAGAGCATATAATGACATTTTTAGGCCCAAGAGATTTAGCAAATTTAGAGTTAGTCTGTAAAGATTGGCAGGACCTTGCTTCGAGTGATCTTGTTTGGAAGAAAGCCGTAGGCCAAACAAAAGAAGAATTTTCAAATCCCGACTTATACACGATTTTAACCCTCCCTAATATTTCTGGATTTAGTTATAGGCTGGTAGCAAAGGGTTATGCGCTTGTTGAAGAAGAGCTGCAACGGTTATTTCAAAAGACAGACAACGTAAAAAAAATATATTTTCCTGAAGGTGTTGGAGATGATACAACATCTTCAAATACCAATCCTGGCGATTGGGAGTATAAATACAAGAATAGGGTTTTTAAAAGTGAGGAAGACCTAAATAGTGTTTTTGCACAGGCACGTAAGGATAGTCACGAATATACGTCTTATTCCCGGGTTGATTTTTTTGCCCGCTATAAAGAAGTGAATGATGAAATACATATATATGCATTAAAACATATCACTGACCATGCGAAATGGACAATATTTCAGAAACCGTTTATTTTTAATCGAATCCTTGTCAATAATTTTCCTTCCGTGAAGCCTGCATCGACTAATACCGAAGATAAAACAGCTAAACCTGCCCCAAAAACAGCGGATAGTCCATCACACAGCACTCCTGTTTCGAATGCAACAAGCAATCATATGAATCAACAAGAAATGGAAGGAAAATCCCAACCCTTACCGACCGCCGCGGCATATCAGCCACACTTCTTTCAACCAACGCCAACACCTGCTCCTGCAAGTACGAAAGTAGTCAATCGCGCACCAGTTTGTTTGCCAAACGGTAGCGGCTCATGCACAATCTCTTAATGTGAATTTCTTTCTGCCTACTTCTTCGAGATCCATCTCGGATGTAGGCTTCGTTGAGCCCGCAAACAAGTCTTGAGAAGGGTTATGTGATGCTCAATCTATTGAGTCACATTATTTCCTATTGTGTCCTTTCGGTTTTTGGCCAACAAATTTTGCATTTTCGATTTATTTGATCGTGTTGGATTTATTGTCTCTTCCTACTCTACGGTTAATGTATGATAAACGCTACTAAGTAAGTCATTTGATACAACCTGCGGCACAGTAGGCTCAGATTATTTTTTTCCATGTTTATGTTCTTGTTTATAATGATTAAATACTGGAGAATATTCCCAATATTACTGTCATTGGAGGGATAACCATGTCAGAGTCTCATCAACGATTTCTTGAAGCAGCTATAGAAGAAGCACGCCGAAGTCTCGCTCAGGGAGGAATACCCATTGGTGCGGTACTTGTTTATCAAGACAGGATCATTGGGCGCGGACATAATCAACGGGTTCAAAAAGGAAGCAGCATATTACATGCTGAAATCGATGCATTAGAGAATGCGGGTAGACAGCAAGCTAAAGTTTATGAGCAATCCATTTTATACACCACTCTTTCACCTTGCGCGATGTGTAGCGGAGCTATCCTTCTTTATAAAATTCCTCATGTTGTGATTGGAGAAAATCAAACCTTTATGGGCGAAGAATCATTATTAACATCACGTGGTGTAAAACTTGAGGTGTTACAAAATAAAGAATGTATCACCATGATGCGACACTTCATTGCTCAAGAGAGAACTCTATGGAATGAAGACATAGGCGAATAATTTACCTCCTATAAAGATGCCGCGTGTTGCTTGCGAGTTGAGTCGCATGCTGCGACTCTAAATTTTCCAATGCCAATGCACATCTGCAATAACAATCATTAAAACTGCATATATTTTGACTATTAGGCGTAGTATGCGCTCAATGTGAGCTGTTGTGGTATAATTCGTTTCATTATAAGTACCAATTTAGTCAGTAAAATCAGCAACAGTGTAACGATTGTTTTCAATCCTGATGAATCATTTAGGAACTATGCAATGAAAAAAAAGAGTTTTAGTTTTTTGATTATTTTTGCAATGAGCTTATCTTCCTTTTCTTTTAGTCAAAATACAAACAATTCTATTATTCCTGGTTGGCCAAACTATCTGGCTATGGGAACTATAACGAATGGAGCCCCGCAAGAGCCGACTAATATTCGTATTGATGCTGTATTTACATACAATGGCGCAGGCGGAGATGGAGATCCTGGAAAAATAGAAACTCCTTATAAAATTTGGAATATGATTAACATGGCTAAGAATATAAAAACGAATACTGGCCATGATGTTAATCCTGTTTTAGTTGAATACGGTTGGCAACTAAGTGGCGGTTGGAATCCGGATAGCGTTACTAATTTAGATGATCTAACAAAACATTTTTTTAACTTAATGTTTTTGTCTAAAACATTAGAAGATAATGCTTATATCAATACTGGAACATATGGCACTATTTTATTAAATCCAGATATGTTGGGTTATTTAGGGAATACAAATCGTGTGGAAGCAGTTAAATCGTTATACATCCCGGTAGGTCAGGCTGTTTCTAACGCTTATTGCATGGTGAGTAAAAAACTTAATTTTAGTCCTGCTAATACACCCACTTGCACTTATGGATGGGACAATAAACCTGTGCTAATTAAAGGTACTCCTACTGATTTACTTCTTTGGCTCAAATCTAAAACTGATAACTATACTGCTGGACAAGCGTTTGCTAATTGTGTCAATGATTATGTGATGCCCCTCTGTAGTGCAGCCAATCCGGATCAGAATATCCCTGTGTTTTCAGATAACTTTAATGGATGGTTACACGCGCAAAACTGGATGGTTAAATATTTTGGACCTCATGTTGCTCTTGGTGTTCATGAAAATATTTCTGCAGTTCCAGAAGGGGGATGGTGGATTCATCGAGGGTCAACTGCTGTAAAGACTTATGTGGACAAGGTTCTTTCTGATTTAAAGAGTTTTGAATTATTCAGTAGCAAATACAAACCGGATTTTATTTATTTTGATCGTTATGGTGCCGATGATTACAGTAGCAAATTTCCAAATTTACTCATAAATCAGGCAACCTTTTATAATGATGCCGCCTGGCAAAATTTCCTGACGATGACGCAACAAATTAGCGAAGGTTTGGGAAAGCAAGCAGGAAAAGGCTATATACCTACTATGTTATGGCAAATACCTGCTGCTCATCTCCCTACCCAGGATGAACCTCTTCTAGAGGCTCAAGAAGAGGGTTCTGCACCTGTATATTTTTTCGGTGATTCAAAGTTACAACGTGATTTAAGCAATATTGCCTCTTGGATTAATCTAGACATTGCCAATTTACCTAAAGGGTATGGTTTATGTGCTGGCAAAAATGCGACCCAGTGTTTGACCTTAAACAATTTTAATTGGGCTCATAATAATGCCGAGCAATTAAAAAAGGCAGTTGATGCACACATATTTGCAATTCTGTGGGGAGCAGGAGCTTTTGCAACAGGGGTTTGGGAAGTACCAGGAACAACCTTTCCCGATAATGGATGGATGGCAAAAAAACTGTCGATTTACTATAAGAAACCTACAACCTTTGTAAAGAATTAACGGTATTAACATGGGATATGGAAATTTAGTTAAGATATGGTAATTTTTTATTCATTTTGATCTGTATTTGGTGCTAGACAATGAGGGTCTGCTACACTTATAAAACATTATGGCAAATGTCTGATGCAGGCTAGACGGGGAGTTTATGCTGTAGCACTGAGCAAGGTATTTTTTCATTTGATGTAAAAGCACGTTCATTTTATAAAATGAACTATCATGCTTAAGTTTAATGGAAAATATCAACGTCTCATGCCTATTTCATATTTCTTGTAGATAACGAATTTTCATTTGCAGAGGTAATAAAATGAAATTCAAATCGTTAATGTTCTCCATACATGGATGGTTTGATGCGAGTCTTAAAGAGAACAATCTAAAGCAAGGTACGATACATTGGGCCCGAGCATTTATTTTTGTACTTCTCCATCTGTGTTGTTTGGCTGTGTTCTGGGTAGGATGGAGCTTTACCGCTATTTTTACGGCCATGCTCCTTTATTTTTTTAGAATGTTTGCAATAACGGGCTTTTACCATCGTTATTTCTCACACAAGACATTTAAAACCAATCGGTTTTGGCAATTTATTTTCGCTGTAATCGGTAATGCAGCTGTACAACGAGGACCGCTTTGGTGGGCAAGCCATCATCGTCATCATCATCGCTATACAGAGCAATCACAAGATCCTCATTCTCCGGTACAACATGGTTTATTATGGAGTCATGTTGGATGGATTTTTTATTCGGAAAATTTTAAAACAGACTATAAAGCGATACAGGATTTTGCAAAATATCCGGAATTATGCTGGTTGAATCGTTATGATAACGTGGTACCCATTTGTTTACTTTTCATCCTTTATTTTACAGGTAGTTTTCTAGCAAATTATTATCCTCAGCTACATACTAATGGTATGCAGTTAGTTGTTTGGGGCTTTATTTCAACAATTGCTCTCTTCCATGCTACGTTTACTATCAATTCACTTTGTCATGTATGGGGTACAAAACCCTTTGAGACAGGAGATGAAAGCCGCAATAATTTTCTTTTAGCGTTAATTACCTTGGGTGAAGGCTGGCATAATAATCATCACTATTATCCACGATCAGCTAGCCAGGGATTTCGCTGGTGGCAAATAGATATCACTTATTATTTATTATGTTTTTTAGAAAAAATTAAGATTGTTTATGATCTTAATAAAGTTCCACTTGAATTAAGGACTGGCACTGAAGTAATAAAATCTTTGGACGAAAATGTGTAATGCCGGATGATTATTTTTAATACATAAGGAATAAATCCAACAGGATATATCCCAGTGTTGTGGGCCGAGAGGTTGTAATGAAGATTATAAATCAAAGAATCTTATCTAAAGACGTTTTAATAGTATCGTCATTTCTTTTTGTTTATTTGCTTTTTTGTCTTATTTCTAATAACCAAATTCTTATTTATGGCCTATGGGATCTGGGATGGAAAGGAAAATTAATATTTTGTCTTATTGTGTACCATATAACGATTGTTGTGTTCAGTATTTATTTACATCGATGCGAAACACATAGGTCAGTTGAACTTACACCGGTTATAAGATATTTTAGTCGTTTTTGGCTCTGGATTGCTACAGGACTAAACCGAGCTGAATGGGTTTCAATTCATCGATTGCACCATCAAAAAGCAGACTTGCCAGCTGATCCGCATAGTCCGATCTATAAGGGAACATTTAATCTGTTCTTGAGTGGCTTTGAAATTTGTGCTCAATGCAACCCTTCATCGCTAATAGAAAAGTACGGAAATATCTCAGATAATGATGCGCTTGAGAAATTTATTTTCACTAAATTTCAATCGTTAGGATTAATAATCTTTTTAACTGTATACATTCTGCTCTTTGGTTTGTGGGGGATGGTAATGTGGGATATAAATATTTTTGTGATTACTGCTGTCTTATTTGGAGCATTTGCTGCTCTAACCCATAAATGTGGTTATCGAAACTTTAATACAAAGGATAATTCACGTAATTTAATGCATATAGGTATTTTGTTGAATGGAGAAGAATTACATAACAACCATCATAATAATCCAGCATCCGCCAAACTTTCTTTCCAGGATTCGGAATTTGATCTGGGTTGGTTTTACATCACAATTTTAATGAAATTAAATCTAGCGAAACTTCGAACCGCTCCAACCACTGCAAGAAAAAGAGTTGAATACGAGCTCGATGTAAAAAAACACTAGGCATCAAGTCTTTAGCCCTCTCTTATTCCACCATCCGCCACCAAGTGATTGAAAAAGCGCCGCGGTGTCATTATAACGAGCTGTTTCTGCGTGAATTACTTTTAAATGTATTTTTAAATAGGATTCTTTTGCTTTTAATACAGCCAAATAGTTTACTTTACCGAGTTGGTATTGCATGTTCACTATTTTAAAATGTTCAAGTGTATTTATTTCTGAATTTGCTCGTTCACGCAACAATTCAGCATCGAACTCTAAAGCATGTAATACATCTGCTACCTGCTGGAAGGCTTCAAGTACCACTTTCCTATACCGTGCAAGTTCATAATCATACGTGGCAATGGCAACTTTGCGTTTTGCACGTAATGCTCCTCCTTTAAGAAGTGTTTGAGCTATTTGACCACCATAATTCCATACGTTATTAGCTGGATTAAACAAGGTACTCAGCGCAGTTGAGTACCACGCATAGGTAGCACCTATATTTAATTTAGGGAATAGATTCGCAGTTGCAACACCAATTTCAGCACTTGCTTTATGCAATAATGATTCAGAGGATTTTATATCCGGTCTTTGTTTGACAAGAAGTGAAGGAAGTGTAACTGGCAGATCTAGGGGTAACTGGATATTTTGTAGCGTAAAGTCAAAAAATTTTGTTTCACTCGGCAATGATCCTGTAAGGACTGCAAGAGCATTATGCTTTTTAGCCAAATCATTTTTGAGGATAGGGAGGTGCGCTTGAGTTTCCTTGAGTCGATTTTCACTATTGAGTAAATCAAGCCTGGATGTGTGTCCTTGAACATAGTTGTTATTTTCTAATTTCACCAGTTTTTTTTGACACTCTATAAGTTCTTTTGTTGTTTTAATTTGTTCTTGCAAAGATGCAATTGTGATCCCCGTTGTTACTATATTTGCTGTTAACGTTAAATAAGTAGCTTCCAATTCAAAACGCTCATAATCAATTGCTGCTTTTAGAGCTTCTAACTGACGGCGATTACCGCCAAATAAGTCAAGATTATATCTAACACTGATTGAGGCATTGTAAAGATCGAATGTATTTACGGAGGAAAATGGAAGTGTCGCTCCTGGGGTAGGTGTAAGATTAATTCCTGTAGCAAGCAAGCTATTTCTTTCACGACTTCCTAAAAATTGGGTATCGACAGTAGGGAATAAATTAGGCCCAGCTTCAGCAAGCAAATTGGCTTGGGCTTTTCGCAAATTAGCTTTGCTCATTGCGATTGAAGGGTTATTTTTTAATCCTTTTTCAATGAATAAATTTAATTCTTTTGAATGAAATATTTCCCACCATGATTTGGATATATTTTTTTTAAAATTGAATCGTTGCGGTTGGCCTGCTCGACTATGAGCACTGACTGTTTTAGTTTTCGAAGGGCTAGTATTATAGTGAGTTGCTTTGGGAGCATCTGGTGAATGAAAATTAGGTCCAACCTTACAACTCGTAAGGATTATTGTGCATAAAAATAAATAAATTTTTTGCATTTGATCTTCTTATATAAATGGATCATTAATTAGCGAATTGAGTCGCTAAAACGATTATAAAACCAAGTTGATGCTAACCGGTTGCCCTGGATGTAAATAATTAAATGCTGTTTTTACTGGTTTTGCCTCCACTCGATAAACAAATTTTGTTCTTGAGTTTTCACTAAATATGTAAGGAGGGGTATATTCAGTTTTTGAAGAAATATAGCTTACAGTCGCGGTGTAGGTGTCGTTACATCCATCACAGCTGATGGTAACTTGATTTTTTAATTTTAACTTTGATAGTAAAGGTTCAGGAATGTAAAAAATAACCTTTAGATTTTCAGGTGTAACAATAGATAATACAGGACGTCCTGATAATACTAATTCACCAACATTATAATAGGTATCATAAACATAGCCTGAGATTGAAGAGTATCTCTTTTTGTTTGATTCACTCCATTTTGCTTGTGTTAATTCTGCCATCGAGGATTCGACTAATGCCTGTTGGGATATTAAAGATGCTTCGGCATTAAGATAATTATTTTTTACTTCTTCAAGTTGTTCAAGGCTGACTCCGCCTGATTTTATCAGTTTTTGATAACGAGCCAATAATTTACTTTGATAGTCAAGATCGGCCTGTTTTACTTTTACTTGTGCCAAAGCCTGGCTAAGATTTGCTTTAGCTTTTTTGAGTTGGGATTGTTGTGGCTGTGCATCCAGGCTGAATAACAGCGCTCCTTTATTAATTGCAGTTCCTTTTGGGGCATCAAGGCTAATAAGATTGCCTGAAAAATTACTTGAGATATATATATAATCAGCATCGACATATCCCTGCAATGAATTGTTCTTTTCCTTACAGCCCACAATCAATGCACTACTCATTAAGAGAACCAACCACCTAGGAATAAATTCTTGCATATTATTTTGATCTTAAATGAATTTTTTGATTCAATTGGCTGAAATAAAAAAACTTACCATCAAATAGTAACATCTGACAATATATATCCAAAGAAAATCAATATCGTTCCGCTATCACTACGTTCATCAGTCACATAGCCGATGCATTCAAGTTGTTCTTTGCATCATGTTGTTTAAAATTTGTAAATGGTACTGAATTTAGTAAGAAAGGTATTAAACCTTCACGATCAATAGATTGTTAGTCCGGATCATATTAAGATACGATACAACATAATTGATTAAGATTCTTATCAAAAAAACTAAGGTGTGTTGACAATTCATCGTAGCCCACGTACCGTGATTTGTTCGCGGAATTCACGATCGATTTGATTAATAACCAAACATTTCAGCTTTATCATCCATTCCCGATTCCGCGAACAAATCACGGTACGTAGGTGATGAAGATGAATTGTCAAAACACCTTACCTTCTATGGGTATTTTTCTGAGAAAATTTCAGAAATTTGTTTGAGAAAAATTAGTACTTCCAGTTCTCATTCAAGGACGATAAATGATTAAAAATGAATTTCTTCGTATCTGGTCGGTTGCAAAGAAAGAAATTATTCAAATTAGACGTGATATTTTGATTTTTTCATGGCTAATTATCATTCCAGTTATCCAAATATTATTATTTGGTGCGATTATTAATACTAATCCCCGACATCTCCCAACCGTTGTCATTACTTCGGAAGATACCTCTTTTACTCGAACGTTATTACAAGGTCTAAAAAACACGAATTATTTTTCAATTGAAACAATAACGGAAGATGAAAAAAAAGCAGAGCGACTATTACTGAGTGGAACAGTTCTTTTTGTTATTAATATTCCACCTAATTTTACCCGGGATTTAATACGAGGAAAGCACCCGCATATATTAATTGAGGCTGATGCGTCAGATCCTGTAGCCGTTTCAAATGCATTTCGTGCAGCATCTGAATTACCTGCGAAAGTATTTGAGCATGATTTAAAAGGATCACTCAGTTATTTAGCCTCCAGTGAGGCGCCTTTTATTTTTGATATCCAGGCTAAATATAACCCTGAAAATATTTCTCAATACAATACCATACCAGGACTAATTGCGTTATTAATCTTTTCAACGTTAACCGTTTTAACGGCGGTATCTATAAACTCAGAATTTGAACGAGGAACATTCGAAACATTATTAATAACACCTTTAACTCCAGCCAATATTATTTTTGGCAAGGTGATACCCTATTTCATTTTAGGGTATTTACTTTTATTTATATTATTAGCAATTGCTTATTTTATTTTTTCCATCCCATTTCATGGTAGCTTTTCGTTGTTTTTATTACTCTTAGCGCCATACTCTATCTCAAGTTTGGGCACGGGACTTGCTATTTCAGCTGTTACTCGAACACAATTTGCAGCTGTAGGCTTAACGAATGCGTATGGTCTTGTTGCAATTATGGTTTCTGGTTTCTTATTTCCTTTTACTGGTGTACCCCATTGGGCGCAATCGATAAGCCAAACTATTCCATTGACTCATTTTTTAAGGATTACTCGAAATAGCATGTTAAAAGGGGCCGGGTTTGATATTTTGTGGCCTGATACTTGGCCTATAATTTTGTTTTCGGTAGTTATTATTTTTTTTGGAATCTTACTTTTTAGAAGAACATTAGATTAATAACTTGGTAATACAAAGCTTATGAGAGAACAGATAATTTATGAAAATGAACTTTGAACAGTGTGAGGAGCTTATTTTACAACATCCTCTTTTCTGTCTTCTCAATCGCTCAAATGCTCATCAGTTAATCGGATACGCAAAACCTGAATCTGTTGAAGCAGAGCAAGTGATTGTTGTTGAAGGTGAACCAATTGATTGTATTTTTCTTATTGTTTCAGGACGAGCAGAAGTATCAAGAGAGGTGCATTCACTGGGAAAAAAGCAGACTATGCGTATTTCTGAATTAAGAGAAGGAGATATTATCGGTTTATCCTCAGAAGGATTTGTTTCACATACTGGACTTCGTACGGCCACAGTGAAAGCACTTACTCCTATGCAGTTACTAAAGATCAGTCTTTATGACTTTCTTGGCTTTTTGGAACAGCCACAAATAAAGTATCCTAATTTAAAAAAGTTAAGCGAAGAATTTCTTTTAATTCAGTTTATTCGCGCTCATCATCTCTTTAGCGATTTTTCCCATGAGAAAATACAGACCATGGTGAAAACAGCAAAAAATATTAAGGTCAAAGCAGGCTCTTGTTTGTATAAAGAGGGGGATATTGCTAATGCTTGTTATTACCTCCTTAAAGGGGAGATTGTTCTTCTTTGTTTAAAAAATAGTAGTTCTACAGCTATTAAAATAAATCAAATGTTCGGGGATTCTGAATTTATGACGGATATGAAAAGAAAAGAACAGGCTTATGCAAAAATTGATAGCGAATTGTTAGTTATAGAGGCTGAGCTTGTTAAAAAATTCATAACTATTCATCGCCCATCTTTATTTCAAAAAATTCTTATGAAGATTTCGGGAACGAAATAGGGAAGCATACATCAAGAATGCAATCTTACAGTTTCATGTATGAATAATAAGCATATTCGAATAAAATTTTTAACAGGTATTTTATGGATAAAAGCAATTATATTATCGATGTAAGCAATTTAACGAAACAATTCGATAAATATCAGGCAGTGAGAAATCTAAATCTTAAAGTTGAATATGGTGATATATATGGATTTCTTGGACCAAATGGAGCGGGAAAAACTACTTCTTTAAGAATGTTATGTGGACTGATTACTCCTGATTCAGGTTCTGGTGAATGTGTTGGGTTTGATATTGTAACAGAATCTCGTCAGATCAAGGCCCTCGTTGGATATATGTCGCAGAATTTTGGTCTATATAAGGATCTTACTGTCTACGAAAATATGATTTTTTTCTCTGAGGTTTACGGAGTAGTAGATAGAAAAAATCAAATAGAAAAATATTTGCACAAATTTGATTTGGAACAATACAAAAATCAGATCGCAGGAACTTTGTCTGGTGGGTGGAAACAACGTTTATCATTAGCTGTTTCTTTATTGCATGATCCCTTATTGTTATTATTGGATGAACCAACTGCTAATATTGATCCTAAAGCAAGACGAGAGTTTTGGGAATTAATGCATCAATTATCAAGAGAAGGAATCACCATTTTATTGAGCTCACACAATTTAGATGAAGTAGATAAATGTAATAAAATTGCATACATGTGTTATGGAAGAACCCTTATGTCAGGAACGATTGAAGAAATTTTAAATTCTGTAAATTTAACGACCTGGGAGATAAAAGGAAAAAATATTGCGATGCTATCCCATCAATTAGAATCTACGGAGGGCGTTGATCAAGTTTTACGATTCCATAATACACTCCATGTAAGCAGTAAAAATCAGGAGGAATTATCCAGAGCAATCCAGCCTTATATCGAAAATGAATTTTTTTATGGAAAAATAATTGATTCGACTTTGGAGGATGTATTTGTTTGGCTCTCTACGTTTGGTGAGCAGAGATTATAAATGATAAAAATTGAACTCTGTCGCGTTCTGGCGGTTGCTAAAAAGGAATTTATCCAGATCAAACGAAACATTTCTACTTTTTTGTTTCTATTTTTAGTTCCAATAATGCAGATACTACTATTTGGTTTTATGATTAACACTAATCCCAAATATTTACCAACAGCGGTTATATCCTCTGAGATTAATTCGTTCACTCGAACATTACTAGAGGGTTTTAAACACACAGAATACTTTTCCTTAAATTCTTTTGCTCAAACTGAAAAAGAAGCAGAGAATTTATTACTTAGCGGAAAGGGACTTTTTGTTATTAATATTCCTCCTAATTTCTCAAGGGATTTATTGAGAGGAGAAAAACCACATATACTCATTGAAGCGGATGCCTCTGACCCAGTTGCGATTTCAAATGCCTTTCGAGCCGCCGCAGCTCTGCCAGCTCGATTGTTTGAACGAGATCTTTCTGGTTCTTTTGATTATCTTTCTTCCCAAAAAACACCGTTTGAATTTGATATACATGCCAAATTTAACCCTGAAGGTTTCTCACAATATAATATTATCCCTGGATTAATTTCTGTATTGATGTTTACAACACTTACGCTCTTAACTGCGATGTCAATTACTGCTGAATATGAGGTGGGTACTTTCGAAACACTATTAATCACGCCCCTTAGTGCAGCAAATATTATTTTGGGTAAGGTTATTCCGCATTTTATAGTGGGTTATCTTATCTTATTTATGCTCTTGATCATTTCATTTTTTGTTTTCTCGGTGCCATTTTATGGAAGCTTCTTACTTTATCTTTTAATTATGGCGCCATACTCTATTGGAAGTTTAGCCATGGGATTAGCTATTTCTGCGTTTGCCAAGACTCAATTCCAAGCTGTTGCTTCAACAAATGCTTATATTTTAGTTGCTGTAATGATCTCTGGATTTCTATTCCCATTCAGTGGAATGCCGCTTTGGGCTCAAGACATCGGTCAATTAATTCCGTTAACTCACTTTTTAAGAATTACACGTAATATTATGTTGAAGGGTGCTGATTTAAGCATTTTATGGTCCGATATCTGGCCCATACTATTATTCATGGTACTCATTGTTATTTCAGCAATTTTACTTTTTAGAAAAACCTTGGATTAACTATATTTACTGAATTAAGGATATTTTAGCCTCAAATGAAGAGATTTTTTGTCACAAAAAAAATCCCCGTGTGCACGGGGATAATTGCAATTTTTCATGGAATTTTATATTAATCCGCTTTTTTACCTGCTAACTTTTCTTTGATGCGAGCAGCACGGCCAGCCAAATTACGTAGGTAATAAAGCTTAGCGCGACGTACATCACCACGTCTTTTTACAGTAATGCTGTCAACAATTGGACTGTAAGTTTGGAAAACACGCTCAACCCCAACACCGTGTGAAATCTTACGAACAGTGAATGCAGAGTTTAAACCACGATTACGTTTTGCTATGACAATACCTTCAAAAGCTTGTAAACGCTCACGGTTACCTTCAATTACTTTCACTTGAACCAAAACAGTATCGCCGGGATTAAAATCTGGGATTTCCTTGCCTTGCATTTGCTCAGCATTCAGTTGGTCAATAATATTAGTCATGGACTACTCCTCAAATTGGTTCATCCTTTAGGAATCACCGTGTTCATACTTAAACTCAGCAAGCAATTGCTGGTCTGTTTCACATAACTGTATTTTTTCAAGTAAATCTGGTCGTTTAAGCCAGGTTTTACCCAGAGATTGCTTTCGCCGCCACAGTTCTATATCTCTATGATTACCACCTAATAAAACAGATGGCACCTCTAATCCGTCAACGGTTGCTGGTCGAGTATAATGAGGGCAATCCAGTAAACCATTCATAAATGAATCTTGTTCTGCTGAACCAAGATGCCCTAGGCTCCCCGGTATTAAGCGAATAATCGCATCGATAAATACCGTAGCGGCCAGCTCACCACCACTTAAAACAAAATCTCCAAGAGACCATTCTTCATCAACATAATTTTGAAGAATACGCTCATCAATTCCTTCATATCGCCCGGCAATAAAGAGCAGGGGTTGTTTGTCATTTGCCACTTTATTCAAGTCACTTTGACGAATTACCTTGCCCTGAGGACTTAGGTAAATCGTTTTACAATGACTAGGCATTTGACTACGTGCCTGCATAATCGCCCCTTTTAAGGGCTCGTACATCATAACCATTCCCGGGCCACCACCATAAGGCTTGTCATCAACTTGCCTATAGGGCCTGGAAGACCAATCTCTTGGGTTCCAGTAATCGATTTTAACTAATCCTTGTTCAATGGCTCTGCCTGTAACGCCATAATTCAAGGCATTAAGTATTTCAGGGATTAAGCTGATTACTCCAAGATGAAGCACCACTTAAAAATCCATATCCCAATTAACAGTAATTAACTGCTGGCTGGCGTCAACATCTAATATAAATTTTCCAGGTAAATAAGGTATTAAGTGTCTTTTATTACCTTCTACAACCAGCACATCATTTGCACCTGTAGGGATTATTTCAATGACCTTCCCAAAAGATTCTCCTTGTTGGTTGATCACGTTCATGCCTATAAGCTGATGCCAGTAATATTCGCCTGGTTTCAGTTGTTCCAGTTGTTCCTGTTGAACTGCAATTTCTATATTAGTGAGTTGAGCTACAAGCTCACGCTCAGGATAACCTTCAATTTGGACTATGATGGATTTATTTTGTACTTCAGCACGCAACAACTTGATTGGTTGCCATTTATTGTTAATAAAGGCATGCCAATTTGCATACTTTAGAACATTATCACGAGGTTCTGTAAAGGAATGAACCGTAACAAAACCTTTAACACCATGAGGCCGCCCAAAACGGGCGATTATTATCCAGTTTTCCTGATTATTCACGTTATTAAGCAGCTTCGCCTTTTTTATTAAATTCTTTAACTAAAGCGCTGACGCGATCAGATAATTGTGCCCCTA
The DNA here is from genome assembly GCF_003990155.1 of Legionella qingyii. Lineage (NCBI taxonomy): Bacteria > Pseudomonadati > Pseudomonadota > Gammaproteobacteria > Legionellales > Legionellaceae > Legionella > Legionella qingyii. The sequence goes on along the minus strand of NZ_RZGX01000005.1, from coordinate 83,289 downwards.
CTTTTTGCCAGTGGCTCAATTTTTCTGCATCAATATGCAGACGCACTTCTTGTCCACGAGCTACAGGGTTAAAATAACCAATACGCTCAATATAACTGCCATCGCGACGTTTGCGGCTGTCAGTAACGACCATATGATAAAACGGACGCTTTTTGGCGCCACCTCTTGATAAACGTATAACGACCATTGTTTTCCTCTACTTTAGAGTGGTTACGTAAAAATGCCGTGTATTGTACGAAAATTAATTCGGCATGTGAAGTAATTCTTGCGAATTATTTAAAATCATCGGGTAATATGCCTTTTAACCCTGCCATACCACCGATTCCACGCATCATTTTTTGCATTCCACCAGGTTTTGTAAATTTTTTCATCATTTTTTGCATTTGTTCAAACTGCTTTAATAATTTGTTCACATCTTGAATTTGTGTTCCTGAACCCAACGCAATGCGTTTCTTGCGTGAACCCACAATAAGCTTGGGGATACGACGTTCCTTGGGGGTCATGGAATTGATAATGGCAATGGTTTGTGCCATAGCTTTATCACTGACTTGCTTCATTGCCTGTTGCGGCATCATTTGACTGACACCGGGTAGTTTGCTCATCATGCCAGCAATACCGCCCATATTATTCATTTGCAGTAGTTGTTGTTTAAAGTCTTCCAGATCAAAACCTTTTCCCTTTTTCAACTTTTTAGCTAGTTTTTCACTCGCTTGTTTGTCTGCTTTCCGTTCAACTTCTTCAATTAGGGTAAGAATATCACCCATGCCAAGAATTCTTGAAGCAATTCGTTCGGGATGGAATGGTTCCAAAGCTTCTACTTTTTCACCGCTACCAATAAATTTGATAGGTTGTCCGGTAATTTGTTTTACAGATAGAGCCGCACCGCCACGAGCATCACCATCTGTTTTGGTGAGAATGACTCCTGTTAATGGTAAGGCTTCATGAAAAGCTTTCGCTGTATTTGCAGCATCTTGTCCAGTCATGCTGTCTACAACAAACAGAGTTTCAATTGGGTGTATTTCCTGGTGTAAGGCTTTAATTTCAGCCATCATGTCGGCATCGATGTGCAAACGCCCTGCAGTATCGAGCAGCAATACATCCATATATTGTTTTTTCGCGGCATCAAGCGCTTTTTTAGCAATAGCAAGTGGTTGTTCGTTTGCTTCTGCGGGGAAGAAGGTGACATCTATTTGTTCTGCTAATACTTTAAGCTGTTGTATTGCAGCAGGTCGATAAACGTCGACACTGGCCACCATTACTTTTTTGTTTTCAGATTCTTTTAAATAGCGGGCTAGTTTTGCAGTACTGGTTGTTTTTCCTGAACCTTGCAATCCTGCCATTAGAAATACTGCAGGCGGTTGGGTTTTAAAGTTAAGCTCAGCACGCTCATCACCCATGATATGAATTAATTCATCATGAACGATTTTAACAAAAGCTTGATCAGGATTTAACTCAGTTAAAACGGCCTGTCCAAGAGCTTTTTGTTTTACCTCTTCGATAAATTCCTTAATAACAGGTAAGGCAACATCTGCTTCAAGCAGTGACATCCTGACCTCACGCAGAGCGTGTTGTACATTGTCCTCAGTTAATCGACTCTGCCCTCGTAGACTTTTAAAGGAGCGGGTCAACCGTTCGGTTAAGGTTTCAAACATGATCTATTACCCGAAAAAAATAGGAACTATAGCACAGAGAAGCTATGATATGAAACTGTCCACCCCATGATCTAATTTGAGGCAAGTCAAGGCTTGTTGTTTCTTACTTAAAATCTTAAGAATTAATTCCATAGATATCATTATAATCAAATCTAAAAAACTGACCGCTGCTGATTACGCTTTTTACATGATTTTTTCAGTCCATCAGCTTGTTCAGTTATGAGCGGGTGCGTTGTTCAAAAATTTTTTTTAATTTTTATTTGAAGAAGGAGGTTTGAGTGGTGTTCACTTCTCTGGCTTGAGCTAATGATTTTGTGCATAAAGACAGGAAAAAATGCAGAGATTTTCTCCTTAAATCATGTTATTTTACAGTGCAAGCTAAAAATCTATGGGCTAGTAAATAAAATCAAGGAACATTTTGTTTAATTATTGCCCGATTATTAAGGGTTCCTTAAGCTAACTTTTTATATAATTAGGCTTCTGCTCGCCCAAAACTGCACTGAAGGAATGCGATGATCGATAAAAAACATTCACTGACAATTTTCAGTCTGACTATGATAACAGTTGGTTCTGTAGACAGTATACGCAATTTACCTGCTACGGCCTTATTTGGTAGCCAATTAATTTTTTATTTTGTTTTAGGTGCTTTATTTTTTCTAATCCCAACTGCCTTGGTTTCTGCAGAGCTGGCTTCAGGATGGGCAAAACAGGGTGGGATTTATATTTGGGTGAAACAGGCTTTTGGTAAAAAGATGGGCTTTTTAGCCATTTGGCTGCAATGGATTGAAAATGTAATTTGGTATCCAACGATTCTATCTTTTGTCGCAGGGACTATTGGTTATTTGATTAATCCTGCATTGACGAGCAACCCTTATTTTCTTTGGGCGGTAATTGTTAGCGCATTTTGGGGGGCTACCATATTAAATTTGCGGGGAATGAAATCTTCAGCCGCATTCAGTAATTTATGCTCTCTTGCAGGTTTGTTATTGCCTATGTCGTTGATTATCGGCCTTGGGGCTTTTTGGGTTACGCAAGGTAATCCGTTGCAAATTCAATTTGATATTCCAAGTATCGTACCTCATTTAGATGACAAGTCCATGTGGGTCTCCTTAACTGCAATCATCATGTCTTTTTGTGGTATTGAAATTGCGACTGTTCACGCGAATGACGTGAACAATCCACAGCATGCTTTTCCCAAAGTATTAATTTACTCAGTGGGAATTATTTTAAGCACATTAATTCTAGGCTCTTTGGCGATTGCAATTGTTTTGCCTGGAAAGGACATCAATTTAGTAGCAGGAATTATGCAAGCATTTGAAGCATTCTTTTCCAGTTACCACATGTATTGGATGATGCCGGTAGTTGCTGTGATGTTGGTTTTAGGTGGGCTTGGTGGCGTGAGTAACTGGATAATTGCTCCGACAAAAGGATTATTGGTTGCGGCAGAAGATGGTAACTTACCGGATTATTTCCAACGTACGAATGCAAAAGGTGCACCGGTTGTTATGCTGTTTACTCAGGCAAGCATTGTCACTATATTGTCGGGTTTATTCTTATTTATGCCCAGTGTGAATGGATCTTATTGGTTGCTAACCGCTTTAGCGGCTCAATTATATATGCTGATGTATTTTATTATGTTTGCAGCTGCAATTAAATTGCGGATTGCCGAGCCACATCATCATCGACCTTTTGCAATCCCTGGCGGCTTAGTAGGTATGTTATTTGTTGCAGGTGTAGGAATTGTTGGGGTATGTGCTACTTTGGCAGTGAGTTTTATCCCACCAGAAGGAATTAATGTAGGCGGTATGGCCCGCTATGAATTGACATTAATTGGTGGCTTAATTCTCATGTGTTTACCACCATTTGTAAGTTCTTGGTCACGAGAAAAAACAGCGATATTGGATGCCGCTGTTCCAGATTAAGATGTTTGCAGACGTTCCTGATCCTCTGTAAATAGGATTTGTAAGGACAAAAAGCATAATGGACATACCAACAGAATCTAATGAATTGCTGAGCCAGTTAATGGCAAGATTACCTGAATTGGAATGGAAGATTAGCGAGCTCGGCTCATTTTTTTCAATTCAACGTTTGCCTAAAGGGGTATTCCGTTTAGCCTCAGAGGCCAATGGGGCTGGATGTATCGCAGAAATTAAAGCGGACATACATGCATTATCCAAACAACAAAACAAGCGTAGTGCTTTATATCTGGCTGAGCGAATCAGACAAAAAATTAATATTCTGGTTGTCTTATGTCAAATGCATCAGGGCAAAAAAAAGTCAGAAGAAAAAGTTTCCTTCGGCATAAAGATGTTAAGCACCAGGCAACAATGGATAAACGATCTTGAAATGGAAATTAATACGCTTGTAGCACAACAACAGGCAATGACCAAGTCTTTGGAGCACCTCAGACATAGCCACAATTCCAGTGCAATTTTGCATTTAAAAGCGGAGTTAGGGGAAGTAGAGCGCCGTTTAACTTTAGCTAAGGAAACCTTAAATCGAGCTGTTTCTTAATCAAGAATCTTTTTCTGAATAAAGTAATGCGGTACATTAGAGTGCCTTCTAGGTATATTATTAAAAATAATGACTCAAACTAAAACATTGACTTGTTGTCGCATTAATAACAAGGAAGATGATAAGCAAGAATGAGTGATTACAAAAAGGAGCTTTTTAAATGTCAGATAAATTTTCTCAAGTTACCAAAGATATTAGTACTCAATTAGCTAAAATGCGTAAGGAAATGCCCGAAGTAATGTCTGGATTTTCGGCTTTAGCTCAAGCAGCAACCAAAGATGGTGCCCTAGATAAAAAAACTAAAGAATTAATTGCCATGGCTTTGGCTGTTGCTAAACAATGCCCTGGATGTATCGGATTTCATTCCCAAACATTAATTAAATTGCAAGCGACACGCGAAGAACTTTTAGAAACTTTAGGTATGGCTGTGTATATGGGAGGTGGTCCCTCTTTAATGTATGCCGCTGAAGCTTTAGAAGCGTTCGAAGAATTTAGTAAATAAACTTGTTGTAATGATCTTATAGCCTGGAAGCAATGAAGTAGAATCCAGGCTTCGTTTATCGAAATATAAATTAAAATAAAGTCAAATTGGTTCTATTACACATCTACCCTTTAAATTATAAGTCACCCCACTGAGGTAAATAAAATCCAAGGCTGTTTATTTACCAGGTTTAATAAGTATCCCGAAATCACCGCCCACAGGTGTAAATTTGATGATTCCGTTAATAATATTATTTGCACAGTGTGGCCATTTTTAATATATTTGGTTTACTATCCTCGATAAGGACATGTATGTGTACTAAATCTTTAAACTGTATATGCCACCATTTGGAAATAGCCATTAAGCAAGATGTTACAAAAGAGTTAAAAGCAATGTTTGATACTTGTTATGTTGATGAACTTTATAATTTTCTAACAGACGCCTATCAATTACTCCAAATCAAGGCGAATCATAAATTTGCAACAAGCATAAATAAATTAGTCAAAGACTATCTTTTAGAGAAATCTCCAAAATCAATTAATGTCGAGAGTGAACGTATAAAAAAGGGCTTCATGGATTTATATGATGAAAATATTGACGATCTTGAATCAGCAAAATTATTGCTTACTGAGAAACTAATTCTGCTAATACAAGATGTTCAGCACCTAGCCTATCAAAACCTTGCGCATATCGATTCCTTTAGGGATTGTCTCGAAAAAGTTGATAAATCCAATACTATAGCAGGGGAAGATAAAAAAGCTCACAACAGGAGAGGATGCAATATTCTCTAAAGATGATGTGAAAATAGGTCAAAATTCGGATTTCTTGTTTTTATTTACTGGAAGTGCCCCCATAGTCTCTGTTTTCCCGTTGATGATTCACATCCTTTATTTAATGCTTTATATTGCCCTTTGGGGCACCTATTGATAAAACACTGAACCCTCAGATTTTATTATGTTGGATTATGGCTAAGAAAATGATCTATTTGGCATAAGATTAATTACATTATGTTCCGAATCGAACTCTTCAATGCGAGCCTGCCATAGCGCCAATTCTTTTTTTAAAAAAGCGTTATATTTATTCGTTTGTTCTTCCATTTTAGCGTAAAGATTTTCATATAAGCTAGAGCGTGATTCATTACTTATACCGTCCTTTTTTATTGATGCATCGTATTGGGTCATAAGCTTTTGAGTTTCTTCATCATATTCTACAGACGGGGTTTGTATTTTCTTTTTGATATGATCAAGTGAAATGTGGATAATGCTTTTTCTGATATTTAATAAATCAGCAGACGATAATTCTTTAAATTCAATTTTGAATGTAATGAACATTTTTTCAAATTTGCACGCTTCATTATAAGCGCTATGCATATTGATTAATAAACTCGATAAAGAAGAACTTTCTAAAGGAGTTTTTATTAAATTTTGAATAAAAGAATAGGATTTTTCCAAAAGTTGTCGTCTTGAAATTCTTAAAGAGCGCTGAGATACCTGACTTGTCAGAAAAAGTTCTCTTTCTTTGAAGAAGGAATATATTATTTCTTGAACTTCTTCAGGGATATCTTCCAACATGGCATCCAAACTTCATTGAAAACTCGCCTCATCTTAGCAAAAGGTCCAATTGAGATCCAGGCGTAGCTTATAAAACTCACAAGACTTACGAAAAACCCCAAGGTCGAGGCAAAAAATGTTTTTAATGAGGGAGTTTAGATAGACTAAATGACCGAATTAAAAACATTTTTTAACGAAGGGATTGGGGATTTTTTGTAAGTCCTGACTCATTTATATAGTTGTGTCTTTGGTATCACTGCATCATTCACATCTTTCGAAAGTATTCTATTCTGAATAGAAACAATATTATTGTAAAAATCAGATGTTGCAGGCTGACGGCGATTAAACAAAGTATGTCCCTGATAGCTATTTGCAATAGCTGCTTGTGCAATAATCGCCTCTAAAGTCTCAACCGCAGTTTGAATTTCGCCCTTTTTATATTTGTTATACAGATCAAAAATAGCGGCAACACCTTTGGGTATTTTAATTTCGCGACCCATGTCTAGTTTTCGTTTTTCGCCCCCGGAAAAGCCCACTTGACCATCAAGTTTAAGGATATCCTTGAAAATTTCCTCAAGCGTTTTTTCTGCATTTCTCTTAATATTTGTCGGATCACTTTTCCATATCCTATTAAAAATAAACTCAGCTTCAATGTCGTTAAGATCAAGTTCTGATTTGAGATGTTCTTTTGTTTCTTGCTTTCGCAAAGATGAATCGATTGCTTTTGTTTTATATTCATAGGATTTTACATCTTGATCTGGGCTATAATGGATTTTAAAAAGTTTGGTATCTTTCGGCACTATCTGCTTTAATGTATCCTCAACAAGGCTATCAAATTTATTTCCTAAATCTTCAAGATCGAGGCGCAAAGGACTAGATTCACCATGGTCAGCATTATATTTTTTAAACTCACCAATAATTTGCTCTTTTAAATTAGGATTTTGGAGCAGAAAATTTAAAAATTTTCTGTTTTTTATAAGCTCTGTTTTGAGTAGCTCGCTACGCCGGGTTTTGTGAGCTATTAATTCTTCTTGTAGTTTAGGATTCTCGATCGTTTCCTTAGCAATGGCTCGATAAATTTGCTCGTCAAATAAAGCTCGTTTAAGAAAAATCGAAAAAACATCCTTGATAAAATCAGGATTATCCTCAATCCCTCCAAGAGCTAAAACGCCACCATCAGCCTGATCAGGAAAATTACGTGGTTTCGCATCGCTTAAATGCGGGAAATTGGTAATATCCTTTTGAGTTATGGGAAAAGCATCTTTAGGTTTTATACCATAGGCTCTATGGTTATCATGGAAAAGCGGCTTATTCGGATTTATACCTTGATATTTTGATGTTATTGGCCAGGTCGCTTGATCGTGATCAATTTTGTAGGATATCTGTTTGACTGGATCATAGCCGATATTCCCGCCATGCAAATCATTCTCTTCCTCAGTATAGGCTGCAGCTAATATTCTGCCAATACCTGATTTTACTAGGTCACTTTGCCGCGGCGATCCGTAGCGGCCAGTCTTTTCTCTTTGTATTGAATAGTAATCATGCAAAGATTGAAAATCATCGATGGCCCTGGAAATAACCCCAACTCGATTACCGTTACTGTCATGGACACTTCTAACACTGGGGGTGCGGTCGTTTAATAGAAGGCGATAACACATGCCATTGAAGGCTTCAATTTCAGTAATTCGTCTTCCAGATTCATCTTTTTTTAAAATTTCTTTTGCGTCTTTATCAACTTTTTTTACTATTTGAGCGCTATGAGAAGGTTGTGGGGCATATTTTTCTCTTTTAATTTCAGCTTGAACAGGAGTATATTGTGTGCTCTCTTTACTTTTTGGTGGTGGATGGTGCTTTTTTGTTGCATTGGCTAGCTCATCATGGAGCTGCTTTAATTGCTCGAGTAAAGCTCTATTGGCCTGGTGATTATAATCAGAGCTTGAACGAATCGCGTTAATAACAAGGCAAACCTTTCTGCTGCTGGTAATTGTTAATACTAGTGTCTGTTCTTTAACCTCTGTGTACGCTAGATTTTTAAATTGGGGAAAATTGTTAAGTAGATAAGCAAGATTCTTAGAACTAGCGGGTAATGTTACGATGATAAATGGTTTCTTTGCTGGTTGCTCTATACCTTTTGGAAGAGTATCTTTGTGTGTATAAACCTCTTGAAAACCTACGCCTTGTTTACTAAAAATCTTCATTGCTATAGTTCTTAAGATCTTTTATAGAATGTATTGTATAACAAAATATTAATCGATTCACCTAAAATTGAGCAAAATGGATTTTTTGGGTTCATTAAGTCATATTTCGTACAATTTAAATAAAAACAACATATGGATAATAAGCTCATTGACCTAGTTCATCAGACTGGAGTAGGCAATCTGATGAAGTAGCTAGGATTGATAACAGTTCATTAAAAAGTCTTTCATACTGGATGATAATATCTATTTATATAAACATTTTATTGTTTTGTCGGCAGTTATTTGTCTGCTGCATGCTGTCCTAGCGCTGCAGAAACATGAAGCATTTCATTCTTTGCTGCTGTATTTTGTTGGCATGGATAGTGTTTACTCGCACCTAACCAGGCAACCTGAGACACAGTCATGGAATCTTTATCGCTTTGCTGGCTGGAGATTTCTTTATATGTTTGCTGAATCAACTCACACAGAGTAAATGCATTCAGCTGAACACCTGGTGGTAAGCAAAAAACAGGATTTCCTTGGTTTTTTGCAACTTCATTTGCCTGGAGCATTGTTTCTGCAATACTTTCACAAGTTATTGTCAAAACATGACGAGCAGAGCGAGCCCATGCTTGTGCCTGGGGGTCAGCTTTAACTTCCATTTGAGGAATATTATCAGCAATACTCATGTAATTTTTTATGGTGTCTGCATGGATGCTGCAATGACACAGAATTAGGAAACTGATTAATACACTACGCATAATGATATCCTTAAAATCAAATGCCATGAGGCTTAATTAAACCCAGTTTAAAAGCAATTAATAAAAATATAAATAAACCCACTGAAATACTGATTCTTATAGTTAAGGCTTTAACGGTTCGTTTGGAGTTACCTGCATCACGAATAAGGAAGACAAGACCACTTGCCAAAGATCCGGCGATGATAATCATGACACAGATGATGATAATTTTAGTGATCATTTGTTATACTCCCGAAATTGCCGTCTAATTATGACTAACATTTAAACAATTAATTAATGATGCCTAGTTTAACCTGTTTTAAATTTCAATTCACCCCAAGCTGGCCGATGTCGATTTTGGCAATCCTATTTTTTTCCTTATTTGTTCGGCTTGGCTTTTGGCAAATTCATCGTGCGGATGAAAAAACAAAAATGATTGTTGCACAAAAAACACAAGAGAAGCAAAAACCAGTTCCTTGGTCTGGAACGAAAACACTGCCTGTGCAATATGAACGTATCTCGTTAAAAGGTCATTATTTGTCGCAGGTATTTTTATTGGATAATCAGCATCACAAACATCAATTTGGTTATGATGTCTTATCACCCTTGCAGTTGCCTGATGGTTCTATCATCGTAATAGATAGAGGATGGGTTCCTGGTGAACTGACTCGACGAATCCTCCCAAACATTCAGATTCCCAAAGGAAGCATAGAATTGCAGGGGATAGCCTACTTTCCGAGCAAAAATCAATGGGTTTTGGGTCCTGCTTTAGAAGAAAAAGGGAATAAAATGATCATTTTGGAGCGTGTGGATGATCAATTGTTCAGTCAAGTTTTGCAAAAATCAGTCGCTCCGTTTATTATTCGCCTCGACAAGCAAGACACAAACGGATTTGTGCGTGAATGGGAGACGGTCTCCATGCCTCCGCAGCGGCATTTAGCTTATGCTTTGCAGTGGTTTGCTATGGCATTGGTGATACTAATTATATTTGTAGCATTAAACCTGAAGAAAAAAAATGAAAAAACAAGCCAGTAAATATTATATTTTAGTGTTGTTGGTTGTACTATTCGTTGCTCCGGGGGTAGCTGCTTATTTGTTTTACCAGCATCCTTCCTGGTTGGGCGCTACTCGGATCAATAAAGGGACCTTACTGAATCCACCGGTAAAGTTGAATGCTCTGGAAGGAACGTCGAAATGGCGCATTATCTTTTGGAGTCCAGAGGCCTGTGACCAAGCGTGTATGAAACAGCTCGATATGCTTGCTCGAATTCGTCTGGCATTAGGACGTAAATTATATCAGGTGGATCAGTGGCTTCTTCTCAGTGATAAAGCACCTGCTTTATCACAAGAACAACAATCCTATTTAAAGGAAATAGATTTTAAAGTGGCAAGATTATCTGCAGCTGAGGTTAATACTAAAGATACTTTATCGTCTGAAACTAAAGTATTTATAGCTGATCCAGGTAATTATTTAATTCTCAGTTATGCATCGCAGGTTAATCCTAATGATGTATACAAAGATTTGAAGTTGTTGCTCAATACAACAGAAAACAAGAGTGATTAATCTAATGCAGAATAAATTATTACGATATGTTGCATCATTTGCTGTGCTGTTATCTTTATTCGTTGTCATGCTCGGAGCATATACACGCTTGACCGATGCAGGCTTGGGCTGCCCTGATTGGCCTGGTTGTTATGGACAGATGGTTCTTCCCAATGCTAAGGAAAAATTGCAGGCAGCACAAACCCAATATCCAGAAATTCCTATCGAGTCAAGAAAGGCATGGACGGAGATGGCTCATCGTTATGCTGCAGGTACTTTAGCTTTGTTAATTCTTTTTATAGGTTTTTATGTAGTGCGCAAGCGATTACAAGGTAATAATTTGCCATGGCATTTGCCCGTTGCACTACTTATACTCGTTTTTTTCCAAGCCGCATTAGGCATGTGGACCGTAACCTTAAAGCTGTTACCCGTGGTTGTTATGGGGCATCTTTTAGGCGGTATGCTCATTGTTGCCTGCTTAAGCCGTTTTCGATTGCAAATCAGTGCAGTAAAGGGGCAGGATTTATCACAATGGCGTCCTTGGTTACGGCTTGGGGTGCTTATCGTGTTCATGCAAATTGCATTGGGCGGTTGGGTTAGTTCAAATTATGCAGGAATCTCTTGCATTGGTTTCCCTATGTGTAATGGCGTATGGTTACCTGATTTGCATTTTGCACAAGGGTTTAATTTATTTTCACCTGTCGGCGCTAATTATCAAGGTGGTTTACTGGATCATGATGTTAGAGTAACGATTCAATTTATTCACCGATTAGGTGCAATAATCACTGCCGCTTATATTCTCGTGCTCGCCTTATTGATTCTATTGAGAAGCAGCTTCAATTATCTTAAAACCGCAGCTGTGGTGTTGTGTTTATTAGTATTAGTTCAATTTACTTTAGGTATCTTGAATGTAATTTATTTACTGCCAATTAGTGTCGCCGTAGCTCATAATGGGGTTGCTGCTCTATTGTTAGCAACATTATTTAGTACACTACATTTTACGCGTAAGGGGCAAAATGATGCACGCTGAGCATGTAGTTCAATCTTCGTCGGCTACTTGGCGTGATTATCTCGAGTTATGCAAACCTCGAGTTGTATTGCTCATGTTATTGACTGTAGTTGTCGGAATGTATTTGGCAACTCCAGGTTGGGTTAGCATGTCGCTGATGTTTTTTTCCTTGCTTGGTATTGGGCTATGTGCTGGAAGCGCCGCGGCAATTAATCATTTGGTCGATAAACGAATTGATGCCATTATGGCCAGAACCAAAAAAAGACCCGTTGCTAGTGGCCAGGTTTCAGTACGTCAGGCCTTATGGTTTGCTTTAATCATGGGAGGCCTTGGACTGACGGTTTTGGTGATTTTTGTAAATCAGCTCACTGCATGTCTTACGTTTGTTACATTGATTGGTTATGCTGGTATCTATACAGGTTATTTAAAAAGAGCCACCTCACAAAATATAGTCATCGGCGGATTGGCTGGAGCAGCACCTCCATTGCTTGGCTGGACTGCGGTTACAAATCAACTGGATCCACAAGCTTTATTGCTGGTATTAATTATTTTTATTTGGACGCCGCCACATTTTTGGGCTTTGGCTATTTATCGCTACGAAGAGTATCAACATGCTCAAATTCCAATGTTACCTGTGACCCATGGTATTGCGTTTACTAAATTGAATGTTTATTTGTATACCATTTTATTGCTAGTAGTGAGTGTATTGCCTTTTGTTATAGGGATGAGTGGTTTGTTTTATTTAATAGGCGCTTTAGTGCTTGGTGCGCGATTCTTATTTTGGTCGCATAAATTATATCGTACAGATAAGCCTGTAGTTGCAATGCAAACATTCAGATTTTCAATAGTGTATTTAATGTTATTGTTTGTTTTTTTATTGATCGATCATTATTTGTAAGGAATAGGGATGAAATAAGTCCTATGAACCCGTTTTTTGTGAAAGCAGATGGTTGTGAGACTTATTCCATATTTGTTCCTATAAGGGGGTAAAATGAGTTTAAAGGCTAAGAGTGTTACCTTTACTGTAGTTGTTTTGCTGGCTCTTGCAGGATTACTTTCAGGAATTTTTGTAGGCCAACATGTTCATTTTAAGAAAAAAATTGATGTGTCGAGATTTCATGGTACTTATCTTGAAAATCCAAGGCAAGTGAATCAGTTCAATTTGACAGGAATTGATCAAAAACCATTTGATAATAAGAGTTTAAAAGGGAAATGGACCTTAATGTTTTTTGGTTTTACAAACTGTGGTTATGTTTGTCCAACTACTATGGCAGAATTATCAAAAATGTATCGTATTCTTGAAGAGAAAGGTGTAAAGAATTTGCCGCACGTTGTAATGATATCAATTGATCCTGAGCGTGATAATCAAGAGAAATTAGGCCATTACGTAACTTCATTCCATCCTGATTTTTATGGAGCTCGGGGAGATGAGCAATCCATTAAGTTAATGACCCGAGAAATGGGTATTGCTTATGCAAAAGTAATTGAAAAGGGAAATAATGACGCAACAAACTATGATATTCAGCATAGTGGCGCTTTAATGCTATTTAATCCGCAGGGAGAGCTCAATGCATTTTTTACTACACCACATCATGCAGATATATTAGCGAAGGATTACATCTTGTTGGTTTCTTAACGGAAGTTTTTTTATAAAATATATTTTTGTTAGTCAAAGGTGATTTTACATTTTTGAACTAGGCTTTATTTATACGAGCCAGCTGTAAATAAAGTTTTTTTAGAAGGCTCGAAGGTTTCTAGAATAATAAAAAATTGAGGAAAGCGTTTTTCATGAAAATTGCAATATTGGCCACAAATCCACATTTGTACTCTCACAAGCGTCTGAAAGCAGAGGGAGAAGCTGCTGGTCATGAAATTAGGATTATTAATCCTTTATATTGTTATATGAACGTCGCCGCTTCCTGCCCTAAAGTTCATTATAGAGGAGGGTCGCCCTTGCCTCATTTTGATGCAGTAATTCCAAGAATTGGTGCATCAAATACATATTATGGTACTGCAGTTTTGCGCCATATGGAAACTATGGGGATGTATGCTTTAAATGAGTCTATAGCCATTGCTCGTTCTCGGGATAAATTCCGTTCATTACAGTTATTAGCTCGTAAAGGTATTCCCATGCCATTAACGAGCTTTGCTCAATCACCAGATGATACTGAAGACTTGGTTCGTATGGTTGGTGGTGCACCATTAGTTATTAAATTATTGGAAGGAACCCAGGGGAAGGGAGTTATTCTTGCAGATAGTCATCAATCTGCCGTGAGTATTATTAATGCTTTTAAAGAAATGCATGCCAATATTTTGGTGCAAGAATTTATTGAGGAGTCACGCGGAGTCGATATCCGTTGTTTTGTTGTCGGAGAAAAAGTAGTTGCTGCTGTAAAACGACAAGCAAAGGATGGAGAATTTCGTGCCAATGTTCATCAAGGCGGGAAGGCCACCAAAGTAAAGTTATCGCCACAAGAACGTGCAATTGCAATCAGTGCTGCTAAAACAATGGGATTAAAAGTTGCGGGTGTTGATTTAATTCGCTCGAATCATGGCCCTTTAGTTTTGGAAATAAATTCCTCACCTGGCCTTGAGGGCGTGGAAAAAGCCACCGGCATCAATATTGCTGGAAAAATTATTGAGTACATTGAGAAAAATGCAAAACCGATTAGTGCAAATGATCGGTTCCATGGTTAATTGTGAGCCCATAATTATAAGTTTGTCGTTTTAATTATGGGCAATATAGGTTTTATGTGGCCATAATGCGCTAAATAAATATTTAGTGGGATGAATCACTCTTACCAACTAGCCAGTCAGCGCTTACCTCAAATTCTTCTGCTAATGCATTGAGTAATTTTTCATCTGGGCTAGTGGCGCCGTTAAGCAATGCTTCCGCTTTGAACTTGGGAATCTTTACTAATTTTGATAACACCTCAATACGTTCTGCACTTGATTCGGGTGCACCAATATTATCAAGCTCTTTATTTAGTCTTTCAGAAAATCTCTTATTAAGCATCTGCTTCTCCTAATAATGATTTAGGTTAAGGTAACATACGTGCAATTATTCCTCTAAGTCATCGCCTCACAGCTAAGCCATGAAAGTCAGGCAGAAGCGAACGGCTATCTTATTTATTTGATATAGCATAAAAATGAGGTTTTGCAATAATTGCCCTAAAAGATCCAGCACATTAAACTTTTTCATGCAAATTGCAATTCCTTTGCCAAGGATAATCTTGATTTGGGTTGATCTGCACAATCTTTCAATTTAGTATTGAACCTCAAAAAAATGATTGTTTGGGATAAACATGATCGAAGAAGTCGCTGTAAAACATCCTTGTGATTTAATTATATTCGGTGCTTTGGGGGATCTGTCTTGCCGTAAATTATTTCCTGCCCTATATCAGCTCGAACGCGCGAATTTGCTTCATGCTAATACCCACATTATCGGTTGCGCACGAGACGCATTTACCTTAACCGACTACACGGGGTTAATAAAATCTAAATTAGAGACTTTTATCGGTGAAGGGCTGGATGAGCAGGTTTGGTCACGTCTCATTAATAAGATGACCTATTGCTCGATTGATCTGACACAACCTGAAGACTACGCAAAAATAACAGATTATGTGAGTCCTGATGAGCGAATAACCATTTCTTATTTTGCAATTCCTCCTTCTCTTTATGCTCAAGCATGCCAAGGCCTTTCAAGTATCGGTTTAACCAAGCAACCGTCACGAGTGGTTTTAGAGAAGCCAATTGGTCATGATTTACCTTCATCTATAGCAATTAATAATGAAGTAGCCCATTTTTTTGCTGAAGATCAAATTTATCGAATTGATCATTACTTGGGTAAAGAAACTGTATTGAATCTTTTAGTACTGCGCTTTGCCAATGCGATTTTTTCTTCAAACTGGGATCATCAAGCTATTGATAAGGTTGAAATTAGCGTTGCAGAAGAAGTCGGTGTTGAAGGGCGATGGGCTTACTATGATAAATCAGGTCAAGTAAGGGACATGTTGCAAAATCATTTATTACAGATTCTGTCGCTTTTGGCAATGGAACCACCAATGAGTCTATCTGCTGAATGTATACGTAGTGAAAAATTAAAGGTATTAAAGTCATTACGGCCTATTTCTGATGCTCATGCTCATGAACATACTGTGCGGGCGCAATATGTGGGAAACGTGATTAAAGGTCAACAAATACCAGGGTATTTAAATGAAGAAGGTGCCTATAAAGGGTCAACTACTGAAACTTTTGTTGCGATTAAAGCATATATAGACAATTGGCGCTGGTCTGGGGTTCCTTTTTATTTATTAACGGGTAAAAGATTATCAAAAAAGCAAAGTGAAGTAGTGATTTACTTTAAACCGCAACCTTATAATGTTTTTAAACAATTAAAACAAGATCTGTCTCCTAATCAGCTCATCATTCGTTTGCAACCGGATGAAGGGGTAGAGCTTCGAATGATGAATAAAATTCCTGGTCTTAGTGAAAGCATGCAACTACGAGACAGTAAGCTGGATTTAAATTTTAACCATCTCTTTAACTCACAAAGAATTGCCGACGCTTATGAACGCTTATTGTTGGAAGTGATGTTAGGCCATCAATATTTGTTTGTAAGTCGAGAAGAAGTAGAACAAGCTTGGAAATGGATTGATGAAATTAAGCAAGCCTGGGAAAGACAAGAGACTCCACTCTATACTTATCCAGCAGGTACTTGGGGGCCTTTGGAGGTAATTCGTTTATACAATGGCAAAGCGCATGTATGGGGTGATCAAAATGCTGTTACGTAGTTTTAGTGAAGCTTCTATCTTAACAGATGACTTGGTTGAGCAGTTAAAACGGATTCTATGTAATGCAGTAGCTCAACGCGGTCACGCTTATTTAGTGGTTTCGGGTGGAAAAACTCCAATTGATTTATTCAAGACCCTAGCCAAAACTGATATTCCCTGGGAGAAAATTACAATTACTCTTACCGATGAGCGTTGTGTCTCCGCCCATGACCCGGATCGAAATGAACGTTTAGTCCGACAATTTTTACTGCAACATCATGCAGCTAAAGCTCATTTTTTGAGTTTATACAACGAGGATTATTCTCTAGAGCAAACCGAGCAAATGATTGCTTCTTTACCTACTTTTGATGCGGTGGTTTTAGGAATGGGAGAGGATGGGCATATTGCCTCTTTGTTTCCTTGCTCTCAGGAACTAAGTATGGGATTGGATGATAATGCTGCTGCAGTACTCCGAATTAGTCCAAAGACAGCCCCTCATCAACGAATAAGCTTATCGAAAAAAAGATTATTAAATAGTCGCGTTATCTTTTTGCATTTGCTAGGTCAGAAAAAATTGACTGTATTGCATCAAGCAATGGCAGAGCATGATTCGATGGTGATGCCGGTGAGCGCTTTTTTAAATAACTTTGATGCAAACGTTCAGGTGTTGTATGCACCTTAAGGAAAAATAATGCACCCGGTTGTAGCTCAAGTTACGGATAACATCCGTGAACGGAGTATCCGTAGTAGAGAATTTTATCTGAAGCATATAGAACAATCGCGTATTAAAGGTCCACAGCGAAGCATGCTTCACTGTGGTAATTTAGCGCATGGCTTTGCTGCCTGTGCAAAGCAGGACAAAGCAAATCTGAGGGGCATGACTAAAGCCAATATAGCCATTGTTTCTGCTTATAATGACATGCTTTCAGCGCATCAACCTTATCTGAGTTATCCCTCGTTAATCAAAAAAGCTATTTCTGCTGCGGGAGGTGTCGCCCAATTTGCAGGGGGTGTTCCGGCAATGTGTGATGGAATTACCCAAGGCCAGGCTGGAATGGAATTAAGTTTATTAAGCCGAGATGTGATTGCCATGGCAACAGCAATAGGTTTGTCGCACAATATGTTTGATGGCGGCCTTATGCTCGGTATTTGCGATAAAATTGTTCCTGGACTGCTGATGGCGGCGTTGAGCTTTGGTCATTTACCTTTTATTTTTGTGCCAGCAGGCCCCATGCCATCGGGTATTTCAAATCAGGAAAAGGCCCGTATTCGTCAATTATATGCTGAGGGAAAGGCGGATAAAAATGCATTGCTTGAGGCGGAAGCCGCTTCATATCATTCTGCAGGCACATGTACTTTTTATGGCACGGCTAATTCCAATCAACTTATTATTGAAACGATGGGGTTGCAACTTCCTGGCTCATCATTTATCAATCCTGGTACTCCTTTACGTGATGCACTCACCTGGACTGCGGCACAACAAATTCTTTCTTTAACGGATTTAAATGATCATTATACGCCCATAGGCCAATTAATGGATGTAAAAAATATTGTTAATGGCATTGTGGCCTTATTGGCATCAGGTGGTTCAACGAATCACACAATGCATCTGATTGCTATAGCGGCTATGGCAGGTTATTCGATCAACTGGGATGATTTTGCCCAATTGTCAGCCGTTACTCCTTTGATTGCCAAGATTTATCCGAATGGTTATGCAGACATCAATCATTTTCAACGAGCTGGTGGCATGGCGTATTTTATCCATACTTTACTGGATGCAGAGTTGTTGCATGAAGATGTTCAGACAGTGATGGGGTATGGTTTGCAGCGATATACACAACAACCTTTACTGGATAATGAGCAATTGTTATGGGTTTCTGGCCCTTCTACTTCAAATGATGAGAGTGTATTAACTTCCGCTCAAACTCCATTTAAAGCTCAAGGCGGCTTGCAAGTATTAAGTGGAAATATAGGACGAGCTGTAATTAAAACCTCAGGGCTTGCTGCTGGAAAAAGTAAAATTGAAGCGCCAGCAGTGGTGTGTTCGAGTCAGGAGGAATTTGAACAGATGTTTCTTGAAGGCGCTTTAGACAAAGATTGCGTGGTGGTAGTGCGCTTTCAAGGACCTAAAGCGTGTGGGATGCCTGAATTACATCAATTAACCCCCAAACTTGGGGTGCTTATGGATAAAGGATATCAAGTTGCTTTAGTCACGGATGGCCGAATGTCTGGGGCTTCGGGTAAGGTTCCTGCAGCGATTCATGTCACACCTGAGGCTATAGATAATGAAGTGCTTTCTCGTATTGAAACTGGGGATATGATTTTAATTGATGCAGAACAAGGGGTACTGCAATTATTAGTTGCCGATTATGAGTTGGGATTAAGACCTAAAGCTGTTTTAACTGAAGTTGGGTCTTACCTTGGCATGGGCAGAGAGTTATTCAGTAGTTTAAGGTCGCAATTTACAGGGGCTGAGCAGGGAGCATGTAGTTTGTTTCAAGGAAAAGAGTCTTGTTATGAGTGATGATTTAAAATCTTATGCGATCGTTGCGGATATTGGTGGAACTTTTGCGCGTTTCAGCCGTGTCAATTTAGAAAACTTGGTCATGGATAAAATTGAAATTTATTCATGCGCTGCATATCCCTGCTTTGAATCAGTATTTTTAGCCTATAAGTCACAACATTCATTGGAAGAAATAACGCAAGCCGCTATTGCTATTGCTTGTCCAGTGCTTGATGATGTGATTTGTATGACCAATGCACATTGGCGCTTTTCTATTAGTGAATCAAAACAAAAATTAGGATTGACAAAGCTTAAGGTTTTGAATGACTTTAATGCTATTGCAATGAGTTTACCGGTTTTATCGAACCAGCAAATGCTTCAGATAGGAAGGGGGGCTGCAAATCAAAATGGAACCAGGGCTGTTTTGGGAGCTGGTACTGGATTAGGTGTTGCTTTCCTTTTGTCAACACAGGGAGGATATTCTGCTCATGCCGGAGAGGGAGGTCACATAAGTTGGGGTGCAAAAACAGAACAAGAATGGTTTATTTATCGTTATCTCAAGCGAACATATGAGCATGTATCCTATGAGCGCTTGTTATCAGGCCATGGTTTGGAAAATTTATATCAAGCACTGGCTGCTTTGCATCAAAAAGAGACAGGCCATGTTCCTGCATCAGAAATTATTGCTTTGGCCTTAGCACAACAATGTACTATTGCTGAAGCGACAGTAGCGCAATTTTTCGCAATTCTGGGTTCTTATGCTGGAGACATGGCATTAATTTTTGCAGCCTTTGGTGGTGTTTATATCGCTGGTGGTATTGTGCCTCGATTAATTTCATTGTTGCACGGTAGTGATTTCAGATCTAATTTTGAAGAAAAAGGTCGTTTTAGCGATTTCAATGCGAAAATCCCGACCTATGTGATTACTGCCGAGCAGCCAGGGATATTAGGGGCTGCAGTTTATTTAAAACAATCGTGGTCTAGATAAAAATGAGCATAATCGGATAAAGTCCTATTTATGATCCCAGATTACACTTACTTCACCTAGGCAACGGTCGACTACAAGGAGAGCTTCATGTCGTTCCCAAATTGGATGGTGCAGCCGGAAATTGTATTTTGTACATCACCAGTTATCCCGGTTGTTGTTATTAAAGAAATAGAGCATGCTCTACCTTTAGCTACAGCGTTATTTGCAGGTGGTATCCATATACTCGAAGTTACACTTAGAACGCCAATTGCTTTGGATGCCGTTAAGTTACTTATAGAAACCTTCCCTGAAGCTTTAATTGGGGTGGGCACAGTAACTACCCCTGAACAATTAAAACAGGTTGCAGACATCGGTGCAAAATTTGCACTGAGTCCTGGAAAAACACAAACCCTATTGACCGCTGGATGTACTTCCAGCATTCCATTAATTCCTGGTATATCGAGTGTATCTGAATTAATGGAAGGATTAATTTTGGGGTATACCCATTTTAAATTTTTCCCTGCGACTGCTGCAGGAGGAACCAATATGTTACGGGCGATGCATGGTCCTTTTCCGCAAGCAAAATTTTGTCCCACAGGAGGAATTAATGGGGGAAATTTTTCTGATTATCTGGCATTGCCTAATGTTACGTGTGTTGGAGGTTCCTGGATAGTACCAGAAGAGGCGATTAAAAAAGGTGATTGGGCACTAATTACCGATTTATCTCTTGCTGTGCGTCAGAGCATAAGAGGATGGGAGTAGATAGACAGTAGCCCGATGATTTTCAGGTTAGAGATAATTTTTTTATAGCCAAATTTTAGATTGTCGATCAAGGAGTTAAATATGACATGGGTTGTTGCAATTATCGGTTCGGTCGCTGGTTTTTTGTTTGGTTATGATGAAGGAATCATTGCGGGTTCTATAGAGTTGGTCAAAAATCATTTTGACTTAAGTGCCACTCATGTTGGTGTTATGGCTTCCGCGTTGCCTTTTGGTGCTTTGTTCGGCTCTATGTTGATTGGTGCGATTACTGCATCAAAAGGAGTGAAACGCTTCGGCCGTCGCACACTACTGTCTTTCTCAGGAGTATTGTTCTTTTTAGGCGCATTAGGTGCTGGATTTGCGGATTCAATTACCATACTCATTATTTCACGATTAGTTCTTGGCCTGGCAATTGGTATGGCTTCAGTAATGGCCCCCTTGTATTTGGCTGAAACAGCAACTTATGAGACCAGAGGCGCAGTGGTTGCTATTTATCAATTGGCAATGACAGTAGGAATCGTCTGTTCTTATTCAGTCAATTATTTATTTCTAGAGAACAATGATTGGCGTGCAATGTTTGCTTCAAGTGCTTTCCCAGCCCTGATTTTATGCATCGGAATTTTACTCATGCCAGAGTCTCCCAGATGGTTGTGCACTGTGGGACGTCGTGATGCTGCATCTAAAGCGTTAAAAAAACTACGTAAAAGTCATTCAATCGAGCATGAGTTGATGGATATCGAAATGACATTGGCTAATGAACCTAAAAAGGGAAGCTGGCTGTTGTTGTTTAAGAGTCCTTTATTACCTGTTTTGCTGTTAGGTACAATGCTATTTTGTTTACAACAATTGAGCGGAATTAATGTCGTAATCTATTTTGCACCTGAAATTTTTAAAAATTTAGGCATGAATAATACTACCGGGCAAATATTGGCAACTATAGGCATTGGTCTCGTTAATTTGCTGGTGACGGTTATTGCGATGCTTAGCGTTGATAAAATAGGTCGTCGTAAACTCCTGTTGTTTGGTTTTTCTGGTATGTGTTTCAGTCTATTGTCCTTATGCATGTTTTCAGTATATCAAGTCATTTGGCTTCCTTATTTATCAGTTGCTTGTCTAATTCTTTATATTTTTTCTTTTGCAGTAAGTGTGGGGCCAATACCGCATATTGCAATGGCTGAAATATTTCCTCTGCATGTGCGTGGCGCAGGAATGGGTTTTTCTGCTATGAGTAACTGGACTTTTAATACAATCGTCATTTTTAGTTTCCCTCTTTTAGAAAAAATGATGGGTATTGAGTATACTTTTGCTTTGTATGCAGTGATTTGTCTTTTAGGCCTTATATATACTTATTTTTATATGCCTGAGACAAAAGGTATCAGTCTTGAACAAATTGAGAATTACATTATGTCTGGTAAGCCACTACGTTTATTAGGGCGCGAAGAGGTGCTTCCGACCGAAGAGGTTGGTAAAAAAGAGCCGTCATATTTGGCTTCTACCTAAAAAATAATAGAAAAACTAGCCATTGGTTTTTCAAAAACCGTTGGCTAGTGAAGGATTTCCTCGAAGATTATTTTAATTTGATGATTAGTTTATCTCTTAACTCAATTGCACGTAAAACAGCTACATAACTCCAGGTTAATGATGGAGCTCCTTGTTGGCTCCCGGTATTTAAATTAATTTGCTCGCTTAGTTTCATGTCTTTGCCATATTTTTTTATAAGCTTCAAATAATTATCACCTGCTTGGATGTGTTTCGCTATTGTTGATTGATTTGCTTTGGTTAAAGGTAAATTATCAGCAAGTGTATAGTAATATTCAGCCATAGTTGCAGTTAAAATAAACCAAGGATTCCCTATACTATTGGTTTGATATCCATCGTAGGTATCTCCGGGATAGCGACCAAATAAAATTTCTCCTGAATGATTGCTATTAATTGGGAACATTGAATTAAATTGTTCATACAAAGCATCCACTGTATTTTGGACGTAGAGGCTATCGGGAGATAAAACACCATCTTTTTTGGGATTAAGTAAAATGCCTAAAATTATAGATGAATCTAGCTCTAAGGTTTTTTGTGGACCGGAATGGGGTGAAAGCGTTGCTAGAATTGTTTTATGCACCGGATCCAAATGCTCCATTAAGCGTGTGTCTATCAGTTTTGCTTGATGTTCATAATAAACTGCCGCTTCATTATCGTTGAGCCGGCGAGCAAGGGCTGCGCCTTCATAAAGTGCTTTTTGCTGAGCCATAGCAGTAAAAAAATGATATCCATACACTTCCTCCCAGAGATCATAATTTTTATCAGACCAGTGATGGGCTGTGTATTCCAAATCCATTTTAATAACTCCCATTGAATTTGGATCCAAATTGCTATTATAAAGATTGGCCTGTACATATTCGGCTTCATCATCATCTAATAATTGTTGTGCAAAACGAATCAAAACAGAGGCTCTTAAGGCGGGACCATCATTTTGTGGTCTGCCCCAAGGACCATCAAAAGGATAACCATTAATATAAAACTTGGGTTCTCCCAATATATCTTGTCCGGGTGATGGATCATATTGATGCTGAAGCTTTTGGCTCCAAGAAATATAATTAAATAAGCGTTCTTTATATCCAAACGCATGAGTGGATTCATACCATGTCTCAATCAATGTCATGGCAATCGCTGAATCGCGAATCCAATCATAATAGTAATCTGGATTTTGTTTTGAAGGAGCGGCTACTATTGCTCCGTTAGATTGAATATTGGCAAAAAAATGTTGTCGAAGTTTTTGGATATCTTCAAAACTAAATACAGAACCTATTGCTTGAGTAACACAAAATATCATTAAAAAACAGATCCTTTTCAACATAATCTCCTATTAAAGTTGAACAATTTCATAGTACATTAAATTGATTGGGCAGAGTATAGAAAAGTGCAAGAAGTGTTTTTTAGAATATGGAGCTTATTCTTGTGCATAGCTGATTGAAAAGACATTAGTCGTACATTTTGAGCGAAATTGGCTCTAAAAATACTTGCTTATGCATCTTTACCATGCTTTTATAGTTATTTAATATTCAGTCTGTGCTTTTTGATGCATGATTAAGATTAGAAATAGGAACCTAAATGCAGCAAAGCGGAAGCTGGGTTGTGAATGGTAACGTTTAATTGGATTTTGTTTTGCCACGTTCTGGCTACAATAACTAGGATTTTTCGGGTCTTTTTAGTATTTGTGAGATCATGAAGTAAACGGCAGGAAGCAAAAACAAAGTAAATAACGTACCAATGCATAGGCCTCCAATAAGCACTGTACCAATAGCATGCCTTGCTTCAGCTCCTGCATCATGTGAAAGTACCAGCGGAATGGCACCAAAAACCATAGCACCAGTAGTCATGAGAATGGGGCGCAGCCTTAACGAGCACGATTTTTTTATCGCATCTGCCAAGGTAAAGCCCTCCTTTTGCAATTGATTAGCAAATTCTACAATCAAAATACCATGTTTACTGATTAGTCCAACTAATGTGACTAAACCGACCTGGGTAAAAATGTTTAGAGATTGGCCAAATAAGTAAGCGAATAGCAAGGCACCAAAACAAGCTAAGGGTACGGTGAATAAAATGATGAGCGGGTAAACAAAATTCTCAAATTGTGCTGCAAGAATGGCATAAATAAAGAGTATCGCTAAAGCAAATAACAAAACCATAGTATGCGATGATTCATTATATGCCTTAGCAGCACCAGCCCAACTTAATTTGTATTGGTTGGGGAGATTTTCTCTCGCCATCTCCAAGAGTGTATTCATACCCTTTTTAAAGGATTGTTTTTCAGGTAATTTGGCATATAAGGTTGTAGAACGCATTTGGTTGACATGTTCTAATGCGGTTGGTTGTGCTCGTCTTTTCATTTGAGCCACTGAGCCTATGGAAATCCGTTTTCCAGAGGGGGCTGTAAGATAAAGTTCATCCAAAGTCCAGGGTTTGGAGGAGCCTTGCAGGGTTAGATTGTAAGATACACCGTCTTTTTGAAATGATAGGGACTTATCACTACTGAAAAAAACTTCTATGGTTTTAGCTAACTGTATAGGCGTCAATCCTAATTGAGCTAAAGCATTTTTATCTATATTTACAGAGTAGCCCATGGAATCAAGACGTAAATCATAGCGAGTAGAAGCAAATTTTTTGCTTTGATCCAATATTTTTTTCAAGTGCTCCGTTGCTTCAAATAATTGTCGGAAATTTTCGGTGGTGGAAATAACCAGTTCCAGTTCTGAATTATTGCGCGCATCTTCAACTCCAGGTAATCCTGAGTCCCAGCTCCAGACGGAAGCATCGACTGAAGGTAGCCGCTCTGTTTTCGGTTTTAATGAATTCACAATTTGCTCTGCAGAGCGAGCTCTTTGTCGATGAGGTTTTAAAGGCATAACAATGCTACTACCCCAATTTCCTAAAAATGTTAATGTATTTTTCGCTTCGGGCACTATACCTATGGACTTTTGCATGAGTTTTGTATTGGCTTCCAGGTTATCTAAGTTATCACCAGATAGAGGTGGAGTATAAATTCCTATTAAACCGCGATCTTCTTTAGGGGCGGTTTCAGCAGGCATTATTTTGTAAAAAAGCAGACTTAGGCTCAAGGAGAGAAATAGTATGAGTAAGGTTGTTTTTTTGCGATAGATAATGATATTTAGTAATTTATAGTAATACTGAGCAAGGTTATTCAGGAACCTGTCAATGGCAGGCCATAAGTGCTTCGTATTTTTATGCAGGAACGTAGCACACATCAAGGGCGAAAGTGTCAAGGCTACTATTCCTGATATGAATACACTTCCTGCCAGGGCTACCGCAAATTCAATGAATAATTGACCAATCATGCCATCAATCAAAGCAATAGGTGCATAAACGCTGGTTAGAGTTAATGTCATAGCGATGATGGCAAAACCTATTTGCTTGGATCCTTTGAGTGCGGCATCCATGGGCGATAAATTATCTTCGATGTGCCGCCATATATTCTCAAGAACAATAATGGCATCATCTACAACTAAACCAACAGCCAATACCATCGCAAGAAGCGTCATTTGATTTATGGTAAAGCCTGCAATTTTCAAAAATAATAAAGAGCCTAATAGGGAAATGGGAATTGCAATTAATGGAATAATCGTAGCGCGTATATTTCGCAAAAAAATAAAAATGATGATTAAGACCAAGAAAATAGATTCAAGAATGGAAGACTGAATGTTTTTAAGAGATGCTTTAATAAATTCAGATTGATCAATAATGATTTTAGTCTTGATGTCATCAGGCAAACTTTTTTTCAAGATATTTAGTTCTTTGCGGACACTTTGTGATACCTCAATGGGATTTGCATCATTAGCGCGATTAACAGCAAGTACTAAACCTGAATGGCCATTGACCTTAACTCGAAATTGGCTATTGTCGGTAGTTAATTGAATTTTAGCTAATGACTTGAGAAAAACAGGATGATGGTTTTGCGTTTTGATTACTAGATTTTCATAGTCTTCTGGGGTTTTTAATTCAAAATCAAGTGTTGTAGGGATCTTATTTTGATAATTACCTGCTGGTAGGGATAAATGGTTACTAGCAATTGCATTGGCAATCTCATCGACATTGATTCCAAACGTATATAATTTCTTTTGATCTAATTGAATAGTATAAGTGAAGGGTTGTCCCCATATATCGACTGAGGCAACTCCCTTCAGACTACGAAACGTATTTTTTAGATTTAAATTGGCATAATGGGTGAGCTCTCCAAAATTTAAAGAAGAAGATTCTAGGGCAATGCCTATAAAAGGTAAGCCATCCGCTTGCCGTTGACGTTCGATAACGGGTGCCTTCACTGTTGAAGGAAGTTGAGCCTGCGCTAGCCGTGCTGCCTCATGTGCGGCATTCAGAGCTTTGTCCATGGAGGTTCCTGGACGAAATCGTAAGGTAATGTATGAGTTTCCTTGGTTAGAACGTGAAGTCATCAGTTCTAATCCTTCTACCCCGGCAAGTTGATCCTCAAGTACATTAGTTACTACCGATTCTACTAATTCAGGACTGGCATTGGGATAGTTGGTATTTATCGTAATGACTGGAAAACTGATATTGGGGTATTCTCTTAAAGGTAACGAATTAAAACAAAGTATTCCCAAGAGCAGAATCATGCAATTAAGGATGATCGCAATCACTGGATGTTTTAAGAAATAGCTTGTAAATTTCATAAGAGGGTGATTAACCTTTATAAATTGAGATTTCCAGTCCTGGATATAATCGTTCGGGGCTTTTACTTACTATTTGATCTCCGGATTTTAATCCCGAAATAATTTCTACCTTATCTTGTTCTTGTATCCCTGTTTTGACTGCTATAAGTTCTATTTTTTTAT
Source organism: Legionella qingyii (assembly GCF_003990155.1). NCBI lineage: Bacteria > Pseudomonadati > Pseudomonadota > Gammaproteobacteria > Legionellales > Legionellaceae > Legionella > Legionella qingyii. The sequence goes on along the minus strand of NZ_RZGX01000005.1, from coordinate 56,254 downwards.
CAACGACCTTATACACATGAGTTTTACCTTGTTTGAGAAATAATGCTTGTGCAGGAATAACCAATGCTTTTGTTTTTTTATTCACTACGAGTTGGCTGGATACGCTCGCTCCTACTAAGCAATGAGTACATTGGATATCGACATCTGCTGGGCACATATGGGTTTCATCGTCGATCATTTTTTGCACATGATTTAAATGATAAAGTTTGCCCAATATATAAATTGGCTGATTTTCTTCTATTGAGTGATTATTAGTACAGGGAATATCAATTTCCACAGTTAATGAGTTCGGATCGTAGATGGTAACTACTGGTGCGCCTTCAGTTACTTGGGCCCCTTCTTTAATTTTAAATGCGCCTATAACGCCGTCAAATGGGGCATAAAAACGCATATTCTTTAATTCAATTTTGGTTCTGGCTTTTTCCTTTTGTGAATCGATCCAGATTCTTTTTTTCTCTTCCACTTCTCGTGCACTGACAAATCCTGTTTTTTGCAAATTTTTAACGCGCTGATATTGAGTCTTTTCCAATTGTTCTGTTTCTTTAGAGAGTTGGTAGCTTCGTTCAATGTCTGGATTGATTATTTTGGCAATTAAGTCACCTTTTTGGACTATTTGCCCTGAGCTCATTAGGATGTCAAGCATTCCCGAGCCTTTAGCAATAAGAACTGTTGCATGTTTGGGGCGTATGGTCCCAATAAGCTTTATCTTTTTTTCAATTGTAGAGGGCCTTATGGTAACTGTCTCGACTATTTTAGGCGATGGGGCAGAAGATTTGGCCGCTTGATAATAGAATTTAAAGTAAATGCCTAAAGCAGTCAGCAGAATGCTCGATAATGCAATAAACTTGAATTTAGAACCGAGGATACTCTTTTGGGCAAAGATTAACCGGGGCTTCACGAGATGCTCCTAAGTTCTGAATCGGCGTGCAGATGTGCCATTGTAATTATGGCTTTTCTCCATAAAGGGTCGGTATTCATACTAGGAACAATAATTAATTCTTTTCCACCAAGTGTTATCCATTGTTCTTTGAGACGGATTCCTATTTCTTCAAGTGTTTCCAAACAGTCGGCTACAAAAGAAGGGCAAACAATAATCAGTTTTGTAATCCCTCGAGTAATCAATTCAGCTAGAATCTGATCCGTATAAGGCTTTACCCAGGGCGTTTTACCTAATCTTGATTGGAACGCGGTACTATAGCTATTCGGAGATAAGCCGAGTTCCAATGCTAATAAACGACTGTTTTCATAGCATTGAGCTCTATAACAGCCATGAATATCATCTATTAATTTAGGGCAGGGTCCAGTGCAAATAGTCTTACAACTGCTTTTGGTAATTTGGCGTTCAGGAATTCCGTGATAGCTAAAAAGTACATGGGAATGCTCTTCAAGAAACGCTTTAATGGTTTGGGCTTGCGCTTTTAGGTATGCTGGATGTTGAAAAAAATTACTAATGATTTTGATTGATGGAATGAGATCCCAGCTGCTTATGACACGCATGGCTTCTGCAATGGATGAGCCACTAGCCGCTGATGAATATTGTGGGTATAAAGGCAGAATAGTAATGGATTCGCAATGTTTTAACTGATTTAAAGCGGTTTCAATAGATGGTTCCCCATAACGCATGCCAAGAGCAATGATGTGCTCTGCTCCCACTTCTTTTTGTAATTGATTCACTAAAGTTTGGCTATGAAAAAGCAAAGGCGAACCCTGTTCAGTCCATATGGATTGATATGCATGGGCAGAACGTCTTGAACGGAAAGGTAAAATAAATGTATAAACCAGTGCATAGCGCAACAAAGCAGGGAGATCGATGACGCGCTTATCAGTAAGAAATTCGCGTAAATAGCTCCTGACAGATGAGGTATCTGCACTCTTGGGGGTGCCAAGATTTATGAGTAATAGACCATGCTTCATCAGTAAATTTCTAACCTTAAATAGAGTAAGGTCATCATACATGAAGACGGTTTTTAATTCAGTACTTGTGTAAAATTAAGTCTTTCTTGGCTTAGGGACGCAGCACCACCAATGATACTGCGTTAACTTAATTAAGCCATTTCAATATCAGCACTTTCATTAAGCACAATCACATTAGCTGCATGCAGACCTTTATCACCTTGTTCTACATCGTAATTGACTGTTTGTCCGGGAACTAATGTTTTGTAGCCTGTACCATGAATAGACGAGAAATGAACAAAAATATCATCGCCGCCATTTTCTGGAATAATAAATCCCCAACCTTTGGCATTATTAAACCATTTAACTTCACCTTTAGCCATATTTCCTCCTTTTCTAGAGTCTCATAGCTTAGACTCTATTGTTTCTCAATTGCTCTGACTTTTTTGGTAAGTTGAGCAATTGCATTTATCCATAAATGACAATTGAACCTATTTTTTTATAGGTTGTTTTAACATAACGTAAAATTGACTTATTACTCAATAGTATTTTTTATAAAAAATATAATTGTTTTAATAATTTCTTAAGTTGTTTATGCTAATTTATTACATATAGACGTAATAGAAGGAATTCAGATGAGTCAATACAGTACTTCTAAAATGTTAGGAAAACTGGCTGCTGGACAAGGCAATACACGTATTGAAGACGTTTCGCAGGCAACAGAGGAGGTTGGACAAGAATTAGCTGTGCCTCAATTAATACCCTCTGCAAAAAAAACATCTGAGGAATTAGAAATGAAAAAACTCCTAACCAACATCTTAGGACCTTCATTTTCAAAAGGATATTCCCCAATGGATAAAAAGTAATCAATTCAATTGTCATCCATAATCTTAGTCCTCTCCTTTCTGGAGAGGAGGTTTTGATTATTTAGTTCATAACCTAAAGTATTCAGTAAATATACGAATTGTCGTAAAAATATTATAAATTTTATGAAATACCAAGGTGCTAAAGCCTTTATTTAGGTATATACTTTTTAGAAGAGGCTATTATTTTTGAGGCTTGAATATGGCAGGATTTGCTGAAACTGCACATTGGAGAGATTCTGCTCGAAGCGCTCGATTTTTTATAGTTGATGCTCGAGCCGCATTTCCTATTTTTTTATTTTTAATGCACATTAGAATCTGGACAGGGATATTGGTTTTAATCTCTGCAGTGTTTTTTGGTATTCTTGAGCATTACGGTTTTACAGTGCCTGTTTTTTTAAGATGGATGAGGAGCGTTTTGGCCGGGTCGCTTAAGTCTTCAAAACCTTGGTGGCGATAACATGGAACGAGATATTAGCAAATGCATGTCAGTTATTGCAGCAAGTTTAAATGCAAAATTTTATCTTAATGATAGATTTGTGAGCTATGAGGAAGTTTTTGTTGATACGGGTTTGCTGCCAGCAATTGCGAAACGAGCAGATCAACTGTGTTCCCTGTGTCTTGGGTATGGGTTAGGGGCGACATTTGACGAGGCAGAAGGTGCTTTGTTAGGACTGCGAGTGATTTTTGATGAAGTAACGCCAAATGTATTACGTTTGTTATGCATGACTGATGTGTTAAATGAGTTGATTCAAGGTGGACCAAGTCGTGATTATACCCCATTAGACGAATTAATGTACGACTAGGAACACTTTTGAAAATTAATTGTAAAGAAATCGAAAGCACTGACGATTTTAAATACATCTACAATATATTTTGATAAACTAAACTTATTAAAGTTTTTATGTTTTAGGGGTGACGTGATGGGATTTTTAAAAAGAGAGAGTTTTTTTGCTCACGAACACGGACAAGGCGAGCCAGCTGCTACAGAAGCAGGTAAGGGAATAGATGGATTAATGCAAACTGTCCAAAAAATGGAAACAGTTGCTTTAGCAAAAGCTGATAAAGAGGGCTTGAGTTTGCTTGAAGAGGCAATAAAAAATCTAAATGCTGTGAAAAATGTAATAACTCAAGGTCCTGAAGCATTGCAATCTTTGCAAACCCAAGAAGCGAAGCAACAAACTCAAGTAGCAACACCACTATTCCAAGATGCTAAGCAACAACTTCAAGCAACTAAACAACAAGAGGTAGCCCAGGAAGAAGTCGAAAATGAAAGTGGGTCTCGTTTAGGAATGAGTTAATATTAACTCTCAGTAAATTTAATCTTTTTTTGTTCTATTCACAAAGAGAGTTTAAGCCTCTTTGTGAATTTTATCTTTTTTATATATCTCGAAATTACTGTTATACTCCTTAATATTGCATCGATTTTTGCAGAGTTGTTTCATTCTTATAAGGTTACATTTGATGTTATGAAAAAAGATACGTTCACCGAAGAGCATAATGACGCGATTCTTAAAGCATTGGATTATGCAATTCAAAATGGACCTTGGGATAAGTCAAATTTTCTGCGGTCAATTGGTAATCGCCTGGTTGGAATTCGCGATAATTTTGCCAAAAAAATTAGTGCGCGAAGCGAAGAGCAAATTCGCTCTGATGCTCATTTAGCAAATCGTCTTGCTTTACGTAGTGGCCAGCAGGAAGTTTTTGTTTCTTTATATTCTTCGGATGGGTCTAATCTTTCATCTTGGGAAAGGATAATCGCCAATTTGCCGCGTCAAATGATTTCTCGCCCAATCTACAGCAATGAAGATCAGGTAACCGCTGTAATTAAATCAAAAGAGAACAAACAGAATGAGGCTTATGTAGCGATTTACATTAATAAAACAGATATTATTGCTCTTTCTCCTGATAAAACCCTATCTGATAGATTAGGTAATCCCTTATTAACTTTAAAAGATAGATCTCTAGACGTAGAAAACATTACTCGTTTTATTCATATAAGTGGTGTTTATAAATATTCACGTGGTCGTTTGATTAAAGAACAGTGATCCTGTTTTAACGTTGTATAAATGCATAGATATACTTGCGAATCTCTCGCAAAATTATCTTAGAGCAGTATATACTTAAAGCAAACAAATAATTTTGAAGTAATCATTAATGGCACAACAACCGCAACAACAAGGTCAAGATAGTGGCATGGGGCCAATATGGGTCATGGTACTGTTGTTTATTACGGTGTTTATTATATGGAAAACCGGACATCAGTATATTGTGATGGTTGTTTTTCAAATTAATATTTGGCAAGCAAAGCTAGTTAACCTTTTTGTTCATAGTGAGCAACTAGCAAGTTTGATTCAAATCATGCAAACAATAGATCCCAATGCAGTAAATTGGGAACAGCTCGTAGATACAACGCGTGCTGTTGGCGATTTCATGCGTTATCCCGTGGTTCTTGTGCTACTTGTCCTGGCAGTTCTTTTGTATCAATCAAATATCACTCTGAAGTTTCGCAAAACGTACGATATGAAAAAATTACGTGAGCAAGAGCAATTTAACTGGCCTGCAATTATGCCTATAGTTAAAGAAAATTTGGTAGACGAAGATATAAATAAAGGTCCTTGGGCTATGGCTCTAACTCCAATGGAGTTTGCACGCAAATACAATTTATTAAAAAAGGAAGATGTATTATTAGACAATCCTGTACCGGGGCAGGAGATGACAGCAGGGATACGAAGAGGAGATGCTAAACGAGTTTTTACTCTGCAATTAGGACCATACTGGGATGGTTTTGAACATTGTTCACCACAAGCTTATGCCTTAGCCGCCGTTTTCCTTGCTCGCATTAATCGCGATAGAGATGCCGCAAATAATATCTTAGCAACCTTAGATAGAAGTTATGTTGCAGGGAAGCTTGATTATTCTGTTGCTAGACCAACCATAGAAAAATATAAAAACACAGAAATTATACAGGAAGTTGTTGCAAAACATGCCTATACTTTAACTGTAATGGCTTCATTACTTGAAAAGGCCCGGGATGATGGGGTTGTTCCGAGCGCTGAATTTTTATGGTTAAGGCCTGTAGATAGACGTTTGTGGTATATGCTCAATTGTGTTGGTAGACAAACACCATTTTCAGAAGTTGCAGGCCCGTTTGCTCACTGGAAAGCAGAGAAAGAAATGGGACGTCGTTCTTTGGTGCCTATGATAGACGAGGCGATTAAGGCTTTGGAAATTGCCATAAAAGAAGTTAAGTTAACACCCCGACAAATGCAGGAGTTAGAGCCATGATGCGTGGCATTGAATCACGTCATGAGTTAGATCCCACCCTCTTACTTAGGGATACGCGAACTTTGACACAGAGATTAGCTGATTTCTTCGCTGATCCAACTAATATTTCGATTATACTTTTTACCTTAGCAGCAATGTCTTATTACTTTTCCGAGTCAGCAACATTCCTGATGCTTGTAGGGGCTGGCAGCTTTCTTTACAGTTACACTCGGAAACAAAAATTACCGTTTCGTCTTCCTCTCATTTCCAGAGTAAAAGATTACAACGATATGAAGCCAGGAGTTAATAAGCCCAATATGGCTCGTGGTATCGCTTTTTTTGGCAATGATCGTAAAACAGGGCATGAATTATGGTTTGCTAATGATGATATGCGTACCCATGCATTAATTTTCGGCTCAACCGGTAGCGGTAAAACAGAATGTTTGGTTTCTCTAGCTTTTAATGCCTTAGTACAAGGTAGTGGTTTTATTTATGTCGACGGTAAAGGGGATAACTCGCTCTACGCTAAAGTTTTTTCCATGGTCAGGAGCATGGGGCGTGAAGACGATTTGCTTTTGATTAACTTTATGACTGGTGCGCGAGATATTATCGGTCCACAAGAAAAAAGGTTGTCTAATACCTTTAATCCCTTTTCTCAAGGTTCTTCCAGTATGTTAACCCAGCTTGTAGTGAGTTTGATGGGGGATTCAAAAGGTGGCGGAGATGGAGACATGTGGAAAGGTCGTGCGATTGCCTTCGTAGAAGCGTTGATGCGCCTTCTAGTTTATATGCGTGATGAGGGAGTCATACTTTTGGATGCGGATACTATCCGTAACTACTTTGAATTAACACGATTAGAAACCATTGTTGTTGATAAAATTTTTCCTCGTGATAATCAAGAAAGTGTTAACATAGAACAGATTCCAAAATTAGTTACAGATCCTTTGCGTAACTACTTAAGTACTTTGCCAGGTTACAATAAAGAGAAAAAAGGAAAGCAAGTATCACAGGTATTGGAACAACACGGTTTTATTACCATGCAGTTGGTCAGAGCGTTTTCATCCTTGGCTGATACATATGGGCACATTGTTCGTACGAATTTGGCCGAGGTTGATTTTAAGGACGTGGTACTGAATCGAAGGATTTTGGTTGTGCTATTACCCGCTTTAGAAAAATCCCCCGATGAGTTGTCTAACCTAGGTAAGATTATTGTATCTTCATTAAAAGCAATGATGGCTGCAGGTTTGGGAGAGGACGTCGAAGGGGATTATCGTGATGTGATCTTGAGAAAGCCAACGAATGCACCTACACCCTATATGTGCATCCTTGATGAGTATGGATATTATGCCGTTCAGGGATTTGCGGTGGTTCCTGCGCAAGCGCGTTCTCTTGGCTTCTCTGCAATTTTTGCAGGACAAGATTTACCGGCATTCCAAAAAGCCTCTAAAGAAGAAGCTGCATCCATTGGGGCAAACACGAACATTAAAATATGTATGAAATTGGAAGATCCTACAGAAACATGGGATTTCTTCACCAAAACAGCAGGTGAAGCTTATGTAACTAAAGTAGACTCATTCCAAGCGAAAGATACCAGCATTGCCAATACTTATATGGATAGTAAAAGCTCTTCTTTTGAAAAGAGAGCTCGTGTTGATCTTCTAGATTTAAAAGAACAAACAGAAGGTGAGGCACATATATTCTTCAAGTCAAAAATTGTTCGTGCCCGGATGTTTTATGCGAATCCGAAACCTGTTAAACAACTAAAATTAAATCAATTTTTAAAGGTAGAAGCGCCACCAGACGATTATTTAATGAAGTTACAAAAGCAATTGGCTTCATTCCAGGCAATACTAGAAAGCGGCGATTTATCAATAAACAAAACAGCTGAAAGTGAAGAAATTACGCTTATTTCTAAGCTGTTGCATGAATCTCCCATAGAAGAACCAATAGAGCGAGGTGTCTCTGCTTTAATTGCGTTTCATGGTCATAATGAGCCTGAACCCGTTGAGGACTTGATTGAAGAAGAAGTCGAAGGCGCATTAACGATATTTAGTCCTTTACGAGAAAATGAAGGCGCGCCTCCAATTTTAGTAAGTGATAAGGCTGCATTTTCAGAGTCCTTGTTACCTATTAACGAAACACGTAACCAGATGATGAATATTGAGCGTCTTGCTGGTGCTAAGGATAAATATGCTGGCACAGTAGCAAATGAATTGATTAAGGATTTTCAATTAGCTACTAGTTATCCGCCTGAGGAAAGAGATTTCATTGCTCCAGATGAGTTAACTGATCTGGTAAAATCTTTGTCAGAAAAAATTGCAACGGAACGTGAAAAAGCAGTTGCAAAAGGTGAAGCAGAGTAAGCGTTACAGAACTATTTTCATTCACCCTACTTCATTATATCGTCAATCCTATTTAGACAATTGGAAGAAATTTAGCCATGTCAGTTCATGGCTAAAAACCCTCCAGACGTTTTACCACAAACTTTATTTCTTAAGCATCAAACTCCCTGAGGGCTATTTTAACATTGAAAAAAAATAAACCTAGCCGCTGTGTTTTTATTCAAAAAATTGTAAAGCAATAAATAAATTTTTAAAAAAATAGCTATTTTATCGAATTCATTGTAACGTAATGATTTGTATCCTTTTCTTAAAGATGGAACACACAACCGAACTACAGTCAGAATCATTTTAAAATGGTCATTTTGAAATATGAGGATAGTGAGTGAGATCAGTACGTATTAATCTAATTCAGGCTGTTGGAGTGATTGTCTTATTGACGTTGACCGCCTGCAAAAGGGACTATTGGGCACTAGATAAAGAGGAGCCTAAATATCCCTGCAAGGTTCTTGGTGCCTGTGATGCTACCATCATGAAGCTCGCTAAAAAACTAAATAAAAAAGGGGTAAAAGTAATTACTATTGGCCAGGATTATATGATCAGTATCCCGGCTAATTATTTGTTTGAACCGGAAACACCGCATCTGAAATGGAAGTCCTATCCATTGCTTAATGAAATTGCAGTATTTCTAAAACAGTTTCGAAAAATTGCAATTAATGTAGCGAGTTACAGTAACAAATATGTATCACCGCAAAGAGAACACGCATTGACTTTAGCCAGATCGCGAGTCGTTGGTGAATATCTTTGGTCTCAGGGAGTAGATAGCCGTTTTATCTTTACACAAGGATTAGGTAGTGATAAACCTATTATTGGGTTCACTAAAGGCGGTGATAATTCAATAAATGCGCGGGTAGAGATTACGTTTAGACGAGCTGTCGCATAGGGGAAATAATGAGTCGCGAAACTTGGGAATTGATAAAAAATAGTAAAAATTTCTATGTTATCTCCTACAGACGTGGATTAATTACTTTAATTATCTCTTTGATCGTGAATTGCATTTTTGGAGTTTTAATCGCTTACATTCATTTAACAGAGCCCGAGCGAGATTATTATGCAACGAGTGGAATATCACCACCTATTCAGTTGCAACCTCTTTTGGCTCCGAATTTTACAGCAAACGCGTTACTTCCTCCTGATCCACCTGCGGAGAGTGAGGATAAATTGATACCACAATAAGCAATAAATAGAGGATATTATGGCTGAAGATGCCTTGACAGTTGTCGCACTAAGAAACAAATTTTATAAAGACAGCCAGCGTAAAGTAATGCTTGCATTGTTAATTGCTCTTATTGTCAATATAGTTCTAGCTTCGTTATTGGTTTATATCATTACCCATCCGCCAGCCCCCAAATATTTTGCGACCAGTATTAACGGACGTATCACGCCGCTTTTTCCTTTAAATGAACCAAACCAATCAGATTCTGCAGTTTTGCAATGGGCAAACCAGGCCGCTATTGCTGCGTTTACTTATAATTTCGTTAATTATAGAGACGAATTACAAGCTTCATCTGGATTTTTTACACCTGAAGGTTGGGATCAATTTCTGAGTGCTTTACAACAATCAAATAATCTGGATGCAGTCAAAGCTAAAAAACTGATTGTTTCGGCAGTAGCAACACGAGCCCCCATTATCTTACAAAAAGGGGTATTAAACGGTAGTTTTTCATGGCGAGTACAAATGCCTATATTGGTAACGTACCAGAGCGCCAGTGAATTTACACAACAGAATAATGTAGTTACTATGCTGATTACTCGTGTTTCTACATTGAATTCGCCCAGAGGAATAGGTATATCGCAATTTGTTGTGGGACCTGCTGCAGGTGGAGTGTCTTAATGAAAAAGCTGAACTGGTTTTTAAAGTTTTGTTTGATCTCCGGATTAGCTTATTCGGTTCCTGGTCTTTCTTATGCGCAAGATCAATCTGATAGTGCGCAACAGGCATTGCAACAGTTACGCTTGTTACAACAACGATTATCACAAAATCAGCCAGCAGGGCAAAATCAGCCAGCAGGGCAAAGTCAAATTTCTGGACTAAATCCAGCGCCTGCACAAGATCAAGCAGCAAATATTCCTATTCCTCTCGCAAATAATATTTACAAGCCTCCAGCGCAAACACCTGCACCTAGTCCTACTCCCAATCCTAATGCGCCGCAAGTCATGACACAAAATGATGAGGAAATTATTGATAATAAAGCATATAAGGATATGACAAAAAGTATCTATCCATTGAATACAGAGCAAATTGTTCATTTAAAACAATTGAACGAAACCATGGAATACGCTAAGTCTTCACCTGTAGGTACACCACCAAAACCGACAGCAACATCTCAATTCGTGAATTTATCTCCAGGCTCCACTCCGCCCGTCATTCGTTTGGCGCAAGGATTTGTCTCTTCATTAGTTTTTCTTGATTCATCCGGAGCTCCATGGCCAATCGCTGCTTATGATTTAGGGGATCCAAACTCATTCAATATTCAATGGGATAAAACAAGCAATACGCTAATGATTCAAGCACTAAAATTATACAATTATGGTAATTTGGCAGTTCGCTTGAGAGGTTTAAATACTCCAGTGATGCTAACCCTTATACCGGGACAAAAAGCTGTTGATTATCGAGTTGATTTGCGTGTTCAAGGTTATGGGCCAAATGCTAAAAGCATGCCTCTAGAAACTGGAATTCCCCCTTCAGCAAGTGAATTGCTTCTTCATGTTTTAGATGGTGTTCCACCTCCCGGAAGTAAACGATTAAGTATCACCGGAGGTGATGCGCGTGCTTGGTTAGCTAACGACAGAATGTATGTTAGAACAAATCTTACTATATTGTCGCCGGGCTGGTTAGCAAGTATGACCAGTGCAGATGGGACGCATGCATATGAAATGCAAAAATCTCCGGTGTTATTGGTTTCTTGGCATGGGAAAGTCATGCAGCTCAAGGTAGAAGGGTTATAAATGGCTGGCAGAAAAGAAAATATAAAATCGCTTTTTTCAAACACGCGTACGCGAGTGATTATCATTTTTACAGCGGCATTATTATTATTTGCTGTGGTGATAGGGTATATAAAATTAAGATCCATAAATACAGGCCCTTCAGCTGTTGCTACTCTTGGACGTACTCCAGGAGCGATTCAGTCTATTCCGGGCGTTCTCAATCCAACAGCGCAATATGCCAAATTGCAGGAAGAGCAGAACATTACTCAGGCACAAAAAGCAGAGCAAACCGGAGGAAGTGCCATTCCAACAATTATCCGAACCCAAGCTTTGGGTGAGGGAGTTGGCGTCATCGGTTCTCAGGGGGGGCAAAGTGGAGTAGGGTTTGCGACGTTAGCCCGTGAGAATGAAGAAGGATCTCAAAAAAGTCTTTGGCTGCAGGCACTTCAAAACGGGGGTTGTTCAAAGACGGTTGTTGATCAGGTTGTTAGCCAAGGAGCACAATTAACTGATCTGAAAGCAGCATGTAGCTGTGCACAGTTAAAAGATAATGGTTATTCTTTAAAAGATTTGAATCAAGTTTGTCCCTGTAAAGAATTAAAGGCTGCAGGATATAATGCAAGGCAACTTAAAGATGCAGGATATAATGCTACTCGCTTAAGAGACTGTGGTTTTAATGCATGCGAATTACGTAATGCGGGCTTTACTGCACTAGAACTTAAAGATGCTGGTTTTTCTGATGATGAATTGAAGGGAGCTGGTTATTCTCCAGAGGAAATAGCCAATGCCAGTGGTTTACCGGGAGGAATAACTGCTGCGGATGTATTAAAAGCCGGATGTAGTGTTGAGGCATTGACTAAATTACGTAAAGAAGGAGTTACGGCCTCTGCCATTCGACGAATAAGTGGATGTAGTGCAGAACAATTAAAAGCGGCTGGTTTTACTGCTAAAGAGTTGCGTAATGCAGGATTTAGTGCGGCTGATTTAAAGAGAGCAGGTTTTACACCTGAAGAATTAAGAGCAGCAGGATATAGTGCTAGGGATTTATTAAATGCTGGGTTTTCGCCAGAGGATCTTGAGAAGGCTGGCTATTCTGCTGCTGATATAAAGGCTGCAGAGGCTGAATTGCCGCCAGGTATTACTCCTGATGATGTAAAAAAAGCAGGTTGTGATGTTGATGCATTAAAAAGGGAAAAAGCTGCAGGAGTTAGTGCAGCCCTTATTCGACAATATGCTGGGTGTAGTGCCCAAGCTTTAAAAGCAGCTGGTTTTACTGATGCAGATTTAGCGAATGCTGGTTTTACTCCCCAACAAATTAGCGCTGCAACTCCTTTGACGGATGCACAAATCAAAGCAGCGGGTTGTAATCCGGATAATTTGAAGAAACTTTTCGCTGCCGGTGTTTCTGCCAAGCGCATTAAAGAATTAAATGGATGTAGTGCTGAAGCATTAAAAAATGCTGGATATGATGCCAAATCATTACTTGATGCAGGATATACACCAGCGCAACTTCTTGCAGCGGGATTTACTCCTAAAGATTTACAAAATGCAGGATTGAGTCCGGCAGATATCATAGCAAGTGGCCGTGTTGCAGATTGCAGTGTTGAATCATTAAAGAAAGCAAGAGCAGCAGGAGTGAGTGCCCTGACGATTAAGAAAACACTTGGGTGTTCTGCCAAAGCTCTAAAGGACGCGGGTTATACTGCAAAAGAACTTAAAGATGCTGGTTTTACGGCAGCTGAGCTTAAAAATGCAGGCTTCAGTGCCAAAGATTTAAAAGATGCAGGTTTTAGTGCTAAAGAATTAAAGGATGCAGGTTTTAGTGCTAAAGAGTTAAAAGATGCAGGCTTTAGTGCTAAAGAATTGAAAGACGCAGGATTTAGTGCTAAGGATTTGAAGGATGCAGGATTCACAGCCGCACAGCTAAAGGCGGCTGGCTTTAATGCTAAAGAATTAAAAGATGCTGGTTTTAGCGCTGCGGATTTAAAAAATGCTGGTTTTACCGCCGAAGAATTAAAAGCAGCAGGGTATACTGCTGGAGACCTATTAAGTGCCGGGTTCACACCAGATCAGCTTGCTAAGGCCGGTTATTCTGCTGGAGAAATAAATGCAGCAGGGGCTACGTTACCACCAGGTGTTACTCTTGATGGCATAAAAAAAGCGGGTTGTAGTGTTGATGCATTAACAAAGGAACGGGCTGCAGGAGTTAGTGCTGCACTAATAAAACAATATGCTGGATGTACTGCGGCTCAATTAAGAGCAGCAGGTTTTACTGCCCAAGAACTAAAAGATGCAGGTTTTAGTGCCAAAGAATTGAAAGATGCAGGATTTTCCGCTGCAGAACTAAGAGCCGCGGGTTTTAGCGCCAAAGAATTGAAAGATGCAGGATTTTCCGCTGCAGAACTAAGAGCAGCGGGCTTTAGCGCCAAAGATTTGAAGGATGCCGGATTTACAGCCGCAGAGTTAAAAGCGGCTGGTTTTGGTGCTAGAGATTTGGCTAGTGCAGGGTTTAGTTCTGATGATTTAAAAAACGCTGGATACAGTGCTTCTGAATTAGTGAATGCGTTTCAAGTAGCAGGTTTGGGTGCTCCAAATATCGGGCAGGGCGCATTTAATGTTGGTGGAATCCCATCATTAGGCCAGGGAGGGGCAGAAGGAACCTTAATGCCAGGATCTACTGCTAGCAATGAACAATTACAAGCTATTATCAACAGACAAAATCAGCAAATGGCTGAGCAAAAATATCAACAAAAAATTCAACAAAAAAGTTCTGACATGTTAAACGCTGCGAACCAATTAATTGCAGAATGGAAAAACGTACCAACACAGACTTATACTTCGGGTAATGAAGAGAAAGGTGCTGGTGCTGCTGCAGCTGCTGCAGGAATTGGTCCTGGTCCTGGAGGGGCAACTGTTGCCCAGTCGCCAACTGCATCAACTACTCAAACAAATATGATTAAAACAGGAGATGTCCTTTTCGCTGTAATCGATACTTCAATCAATAGTGATGAACCCGGACCAATTCTTGCTACTATAGTTGCAGGTAAACTTAAAGGAACCAAACTAATTGGCAGCTTTAATTTGCCTTCCAATGCCGACAAAATGGTTATTACATTTAATACTATGTCAATTCCAGGTGCACCAAAAACAATTTCGATCTCTGCCTATGCAATTGATCCAAATACAGCAAGAACCGCTCTTTCTAGTAGAACAAACAATCACTTTTTATTGAGATACGGTTCATTGTTTGCTTCCTCGTTTTTAGAGGGCTTTGGTAATGCATTCCAGTCTGCGAATACTACGGTCACCATAGGCGGTACAGGTGGCGGCAATAACGTAACCGTTGCAAATGGTGTTGGCCGTTCTACTTTGGAAAATGCGGTAATTGGTTTAGCTACCGTTGGTAAGACGTGGGGGCAGCAAGCACAAGTATTATTTAATACACCTCCAACTGTTGAAGTCTATGCTGGAACTCCTGTTGGGGTTTTATTTACTCAGGATGTACAATCTATTTAATTTGATGGTAGGTAAAAATGGCGGATAATGATCAAAATGATGAATATAAATTCGAAGAATTAGATTCTCTTGAGAATGAATCATTAGATACTTCAGAGTTTGATACGAAAAGTTCTGCTCCTGCACGATCAGTAGGAATGGAGCCCCAAAAGAATATTAAGCGTAATGCTTTAATTGCCATAGGTGTTATTGTTTTTGCTATGTTGATGTATAAATTTATCGGAGGGATGTTTTCTAAAAGTACTCCTCCTAAGGAGAGTATAACTCCGGCTCCTGTAGCAGAGATAACGCCCACTCCTCCTCAGCCCGTGACTCAGATTCCACCGGAACCCATTCAACCAAAACCGGTAGTCCAACAACAGCCTCCGGCGGTTCAAGAGAATAATGCGGTACTAGAGCACAAAGTAGCGTCTATTGAGGCAAGCCAACAAACGGTTCAATCTGAAGTGAATTCAATGAACCAGCAAGTAGGAAATGTCAATAATAATGTAAATGCGTTAAATGCCCAAATTACGAAACTGAATCAGATGATAAGCGATTTGAATAATCAGGTGGCGAAGCAATCTGAAGTAATTAACGTATTAATAGAACGTACAAAACCAAAGCCTGTCAAGAAAATAGTTCGTTCCCGCCCAGTGGCACCACAAATAATTTATTATATAAATGCAGTAATTCCTGGTCGGGCTTGGCTAATTGGCACAAATGGTTCTACACTTACAGTAAGAGAAGGAACAAAAATCGCAGGATACGGAACTGTTAAGCTCATTGACTCTATGCAAGGTCGGGTTTTAACGAGTTCCGGGCGAGTAATCAGGTTTAGTCAAGAAGATAGTTGAGGTGTTGTATGGCTGATACATGTACGGGCGGAACAGTAGCTTGCTGGATATCAGGTCAAGTGAATATATTAACAAATATTGCAAATTCGCTGATTCCTGTAGAACGCTTGATTACAGGGGGGGCATACTTAATTGGTTGTGCTTTTTTATTCAAAGCAGTCTATAGTTTAAAAATATATGGTGAAGCTCGTACGATGATGTCGAGTAATACGAGTATGAAAGAACCAATTGTATACTTAGTAGTTGGCGCGATATTTATTTATTTCCCATCGGCTTTTTCATCATTGATGGTGAGTACTTTTGGTTATCAAAATGTTCTCCAATATGCTCCGGTAAATAGTAGTAACCCGACACTTGATACCTTATTCGGTAGTGGGAGTGTTGTGGGAAGGCCTTTGACAATTATTATTCAGGTCATCGGCTTAGTAGCCTTCGTAAGAGGATGGGTGTTGATTGCACGTTCTGCTTCCCAAGGACAACCCCCAGGAGGAACAGGAAAAGGTTTGATTCATGTATTTGGAGGGATATTAGCGATTAACATTATAGGTACAATTGAAATGATTAACAATACTTTATATGGGACATCGTGACAGAGCTAAGCACGATTTTAATTTGATTTAATTTCTAGTAAATTTAAAATTGGGGAGAAAAAGGTGAAGAGTAAAGTCATAAGTAAATCTAGTTACAAATATTGGTTAAGCAGTTTTATTTGCTTAAGTTTATTGGCTTTGGTGAGTCAAGATGCTGCTGCAGGAGGCGGAATGTCTATAGGAGGAATGGCATCAACGATTACCTCATCATTTACAAACTTGACCAAATTAATCACTGCAGGTTCTTACTTGGCGGGTTTGGGCTTCTCAATTGGTGCTATTATGAAATTTAAACAGCACAAAGATAACCCAACTCAGATTCCAATAGGTACGCCAATTGCGTTGGTATTTATCGCTGCGGCCTTGTTGTTCCTACCTTCTATTCTAGGGGTAACCGGAGTAACAATGTTTGGGGGCAGTGGTGGTTCAACTGCGGGCCCAACTGGAACAGTTTATACAAGTGGCAGCTAATTAGCATAGACGTTACTTTTATAATAAAAATGGTAAGATTCATTTCAGATCCTCTCTCCCCAAGGGAAGAGGATCTTTTAATGAGTATCAAATCGAGTAATTGCCAATAAAGTAGATTGTATTAAATGTGAGCCAGGAATATGGCAGTTAATCAAGAGCAAAACAAATTAAAATTAATGGCTACGCCAGGTTCATGGCGTTTGTATTCTGCCAGAAAGGTAGACGAGCGATTTAAATCGTTCGAGCAAAAAGTATTTCAAAGAGATAGATATACGTGTAGGTTTTGTGGATTTCAAGCTCGCTTATTCCAAGAAGTGGTGAATCTTGATAATAATTATGCTAACAACAAATTAGATAATTTGGTTACTTCTTGTTGTTTCTGTGCACAGTGCTTTTTTGTTGAATCTGTTGGCGTTGGTGGCTATGGTGGAGGAACATTAATTTATCTTCCTGAGCTAACTCAAGCCGAGTTAAATAGCATATGCCATGTACTGTTTTGTGCGATTACCAATGATACGGGATATAAGTCCAGTGCACAAAATATTTATCGAGCTTTCAAATTTCGTTCACAACTTGTGGAAGAAAAATTTGGTGAGGGAACAAGCGACCCTGCAATATTCGGTCAGCTAATGATTGATGCGGGCGTAAATGACGAAGAGAGAAGATCTCAATTGTTTAAAAATATACTTCTATTGCCTTCAAGAGCCAAATTTCGTAAACAAATTGAAAAATGGGCTGCAAGTGCATTAGAAGAAATTTCAAGTTAAATGTGAGGAAAGGAATGGCGCATTGGTCAGAATCTTTTTTTGAAGGAGTAGATACCTTCTTTGCCTGGCTAAGTACATCGCTCAAGCAAACGACAGAATCATACATTGATTTAGAAACAGCTGATAGTTCAACAGTGTTGGTTAATCACGATGGTTCTCTGCTATCAATTTTGAAGGTTGAAGGAGTCTCAGCTCTTGTAGGAAATGCAGAATTTGAAAATTTGGTTGCAGGGCTAACCAATTCATTTCAAGCCGCTATGGGACGTCCAGGACACGCTCTGCAGGTTTATTTTAGTCATGATAAACAAAACATAAAAAAGTTGATCCAAGATACCTACCAACCAGCTACAGCTACAGCAAAACGACTCGAACTGAATTTAGCGGACTTGTTTGAAGAACGAGTTAATTATATGGCACAGTATTGCGCGGAAGAACGAGTTTATTTTGTGCTGATTACGCGACCCTTCAATTTAACATCAGAGCAATTAAAGGCTGCTAACAAAGCCAAAATGAAGATGCTCAAAGATAAGAAGGCTCCCCCTTTTAAAAACACCCAGACTATCTATGCTGCGATCCCAGAGTTACGTGACACCCATGATGCCTATGTTCGTTCCGTTATGAATGATCTGGATTCGCATCATGTGTTTGCTAAGTTACTGGAAGTTCACGATGCAATCCATGCAGTTCGCATGACTTCAGATCCTGATTATACTGCCGATGATTGGCGACCAAGTTTGCCTGGAGATAGGGTAACAGTTAGAGAAATTAATAGTTTTGAAGGTGATCCTTCTGATTTATTATGGCCTTCATTAGCAAAACAAGTATTTCCTCGTGACGCCGAAGTATTAGATTTGCGAACAGTTAGGGTTGGGGATAAGATTTATTCATCAACCTATATCGATTTATTCCCCAAAGATCTAAGACCTTTTATTCAGTTATTTACTCGTATATTACCTTCACATGTCCCTTGGCGAATCTCTTTTTTGATTGAGAGTGAAGGACTTGCCACGATTAAGCTTAAGGGAATGTTGGCTGCGATTCTTACTTTTAGTTCGGCACAAAATCGTTTGATCAGTGATTCAGTGAATTTATTAAAATACATTCAGCTTAATACGGATGAATCAATAGTGCGCTTGCGAGTTGTTGCAACAACCTGGGCACCTGAAGACAGACTTCCATTATTACGCCAACGTAGTTCTGAATTAGTAAAAGCCATTGAGGGATGGGGTTCAACCGATGTTTCTGAAATTTGTGGCGATCCGTTTGGTGGGTTTGTTTCCAGTATGTTAGCGGCTACGCTCAATAGCACCGCCGTACCTACAGTTGCACCACTAAGTTCGGTAGTATCCATTTTGCCTATTACCCGTCCGGCATCACCTTGGACAAAAGGTGCCTTGCTTTTTAGGACACCTGACGGTAAGCCTTGGCCTTTCCAACCAGGCTCTACGGAACAGACTACTTGGATTGATTTGGTTTATGCACGCCCAGGTTCTGGTAAATCAGTTCTATCAAATGCGATTAATTTAGCATTATGTTTGTCTGGGGGATTGTTACGTTTACCACGTATTGCGATTATTGATATTGGACCTTCAAGCAGTGGACTCATCTCTTTGCTGAAAGAAGCTCTTCCCGCATCAAAACGTCACCAGGTTGCTTATCATCGGTTAAGGATGACCCCTGAATATTCAATTAATCCTTTTGATACGCAATTAGGGTGTCGCTATCCTACAGCATTAGAGCGTGCTTTTTTAGTTAACTTTATTACGCTGCTTACCACTCCTCTTGGTGCGGAAAAACCCTATGATGGTATGCCGGATCTTGCAGGTATGGTTGTAGATGAATTATATAAAAGTTTGGCTGATGAGTATAATCCCGCACCTTACTCCCCTGGGGTTGAGGAATTTATTGACAGTATTTTGGAAGAAATTGGTTTTATTCGTGATTCAAAATCAACATGGTGGGAAGTAACAGATTCACTTTATTCAGCAGGATTTATTCATGAAGCGATGTTGGCTCAACGCTATGCGATGCCTTTGTTGGCAGATGCTGCATCAATTTGCCGTACTCCATCTATTGAAGATTTATACGAAAGAATAACGGCACCGACAGGTGAGTCCCTAATTAATGCGTTTTCGCGAATGATCTCCGCTGCGGTTCGGGAATATCCTATTTTATCGCGTGTAAGTGCATTTGATATCGGTGATGCGCGCGTGGTATCACTTGATCTTGATGAAGTTGCAAAAAGTGGTGGAGATGCTGCAGACAGACAGACAGCTGTTATGTATATGTTGGCACGTTATGTCTTGGCAAGACATTATTATTTAACTGAAGAGAGTCTAAATAATATACCGGATCAATATAAGGAATATCATAAAGAAAGAGTGCAAGAAATTCGCGAAGATCACAAACGTATTGTTTATGACGAGTTCCATCGTACTTCAAAATCTGCAGCAGTACGCGAACAAGTCATTATCGATATGCGTGAGGGACGTAAGTGGAAAGTACAAATCGCCTTATTATCTCAGTCAGTTGATGACTTTGATCCCGTTATGATCGATTTTGCTACTGCAATTTACATTATGGATGCAGGACCTTCACAAGCGATCGAAAAAACGACTGCAATATTTGGACTTTCGGATACTGCAAAAACTGCTTTGCGCACCCGTGTACATGGACCAAGACAAGGTGGGGGAACGTTTTTGGCACAGTATGCCACTAAAAATGGTGTAAATGTGCAATTGCTTACCCTGACTTTAGGGCCTGTGGAACTCTGGGCGTTTAGTACTACAGCTGAAGATGCTACAGTGAGAAACCACTTATATCGACATCTTGGCCCTGCAGAAGCAAGGCGTCTTTTGGCTGCATTATTTCCTAATGGTTCCGTTGCCAAAGAACTAGAAACTCGATTGAATAGTATGAAAGAAAAAATGGGTTTGATTGAGGATGAACTGAAAGAAAGTATTGTAGAACAATTAATTAACGAAATCCTTGATGCTTACTCAAAAAATCCTGATGTTAAGAGTTTACCTGCTAAATTAACATGAGTTAGACCTAAGAAGTATAAAATAATAGCTTTATACTTTTTAGGTTACGAGATGAACTTATCCAATAAAAATGCGGCTCCTTTTATGCGGGATCCTTTCTAAATAAATCCAGTTCGATATAGGAATATAATACTATGTTTTTTATATCGAACTCAGGTTAATGTAATTTAATATTATCTTAATAGAACTTCCATATAATCGTCCTCGTTCTGAATCATGAATGGATTTGTTGTGTGCAAATTCATTCTGAAAAGATTAAAAAATAATAAAAAAGGAATGTTTAAAATGAGGTTCTATATGAAAAATGCAATCGCTGTTTTGTTTTCATTAGTAATAGGTATTAATACAAGTTTTGC
This sequence comes from Legionella qingyii, assembly GCF_003990155.1. Classification (NCBI taxonomy): domain Bacteria; kingdom Pseudomonadati; phylum Pseudomonadota; class Gammaproteobacteria; order Legionellales; family Legionellaceae; genus Legionella; species Legionella qingyii. The sequence continues at coordinate 35,324 of NZ_RZGX01000005.1, read as the reverse complement.
TCTGACAAATACGAAAATTCCTGATGAAATGTTCATTAAAGAACATTGGATCAGTTTAACCACAAGCTATGACATTGAAACAAAAACACGAAAACTAGGTACTTTATATCGAAAATTCTTCAGTCTCTTATTAACTTACGAATTTTTTGATCCGTTCGATAACAAATTGGCATATGCCCGATCAAAATTCTTTTCTCTGACGGCCCATTTTGATGTTTACGATAATTATGAAAATTTTATTGGGGCAGCTGATGAACGATTATTTGCTTTTTTCCCTACCTTTGATATTTATGGACAAGATGGATATACAAAATTGGCTAAGGCGAGTATGAACTTCTGGGGTACAACCTTCACAATCTACGATCCGGTAACAGATAAAGAAATGGCTACTTTATATCGACCATTTTTTAGGCTGAAAAATGACTGGACTTTTACTATTACCAACCGAGTATTATTCAATCAAAAGGAAATTGATTCTCGCGTACTCATGACTGTAATTGCATTTCAGGGCGATAGAGAATATTGGGAAAGTACTCACCGAGATAGTTTAAAATCAATAACAAAGAAATCGAACCAAGCTAATGAAGTGACATCGGAGCAGGTAAGTGGACTTTTGGAAAAGATCGCGACAGTTAAGAAACAAGAAGGTCTAGAAAATATAAAAAATCCAGATCCAAAAATGATGGATGTTATTGCTAATGAGCTGGAAAATAACTATAGAGAAATGCATGCGCTTGATGCGTCAACACCAACAAATCAGGAAAAGCTTGCTGCATTCGCTGAGTATTGTTTGACTTTGGTACAATCTAATACCCTGACTAATGAAAAGAAAAACGCCATTCTTTTCTTGCTTAAAACACGTTTGGAAGGGGCTGTGAATTTAATTCGATAACCTGCTTCTATATTAAGTGAGTCATTTTTTAACTATAGCCTTTTGGGGGACACGATATGGCTTCTCCCAATAGGATATACGACCACGTCATCTTGAGGAATTTACAATTAAGGATCTCCAAATTTTAGCATGGCATTATTTTATTATAATGTCATACCACTTACAGGAGATCCCTCAATATGTCGGGACATCATTATGTTCGGGCTGGTGGTGCTTAACGCTATAGTGTTCAATCACAAATTTAATTTGTTCTCATGGGCAAAGTTACAATTACTTTTAAACCCCCTTGCAAATTATTAGTTAACGTAATATCGCCTTGATGCATTTGGATAATTTCTCTGGCAATTGTTAATCCAAGTCCAGTGCCGCCTGTACTGCGTGAACGCGAATTTTCACCTCGGTAAAAGGGCAAGAAAACGTGCTCTAGATCTGCTTCTGCTAATCCTGGTCCCTGGTCTGTAATTGTAATTTCTATTTTATTTTGTAAACAATCTAAGTGAATCATCGCCTTATAGCCATAATGAACTGCATTATTAATTAAATTATTAAAAGCACGTTTTAGTAAATTTACTGTACCATAATAGACAAACTTCGTGGTTTCACTAGTAAAACTGACATCATAGTTTAATTCGGTGGCATCATCTTTCAGTGATGAAAGCAGCGCTACCAAATCAAAAAGTTGAGGTTTTTCCTCAACATTTACATCTCTGAAATAATCCAGGGTTTCACGGATCATGACTTCCATTTCATTGATGTCAGCCATTATTTTGTTGTAGTTGGGATCATCTTCCAAATATTCTGCACGTAATTTTAAACGGGTTAACGGTGTGCGCAGATCATGCGAAATCGCAGTAACTACTCGAGTTCGATTTGCTAAAAGTTTATTCACTTTTTCTTGTAGATCATTAATTTTTTTAAAAATAGTTTTTTGATCTTGATTTCCAGTTATTGGGATAGGTAACCAATTTTCTTGGTGTTCGCTGTAATGAAGGCTTTGGATTAAAGTATGAATTGGTTGATTGAGTGTGCGTACGGCCCAATAATTGATGAAAAGTAACGCCCCAATTAGGATAAGAAACAGGCTGACAACTGAGTTTGCTTGCACGGGAAAAAAGGAAATTACCTTGATATTTAACCAGTTATTCTCCTTTATAAAAACGGAGAATTCTAATTTTTTATTTTGTTTTATTAAATTAAAAAGCACTGGAGCTTTTAAAGTCAAAAATGCATTTTTATCGAACAAGGGTTTAGGGGATAAAGTTATTTCTGCCCAAGAAATACTTTGATTTCGTAAGATCAGAGGCCATATGGATTGGGGGTTTTTTTGTAATAGTGTCACAAGATGAGTCAACGATCGTACTGCTTTGGGGGGAAGGGGGGAGCGGATGTTTTCATAATAATATTTCCCCAGTTGCATGAGTGAAAAAATTATTAATAAATTCCCCAGTATTAACCCAACCAGGGTTTTTTTTGCGGTTTTAGTTAATTGACTCATACCAAATCAACCTTGGTTTTGAATTGGTAGCCACCGCCTCGAATCGTTAATAACAATTTGGGGTTCCGAGGATCAATTTCAATTTTTTTACGTAAACGTCCGATTAGAACATCAATTGTTCTATCTTGCGAATCACAGTCTTTGTCATACAACAAATCCATCAATTGATCACGACTTAGAATACGCCCAGGATGCTCCAAAAAAATGACCAAGAGCTCATATTCACGATGACTTAAAGGGATGGCCACGGATTCTTTATCAATCAAAGAATGGGTATTGCGATCAAGAATCCAATTATCGAAATGAATTTGTTGTAATGGAGTGAGTTTTTTACGATCATGCTCTAATTCACCCTGAGTTCTTCTTAATTGTGCTTTGACGCGAGCAAGTAATTCACGTGAACTAAAGGGTTTGGAAATATAATCATCTGCACCCAATTCCAGTCCAGCAACTCGATCAGCAATACTATTTGCTGCGCTGAGCATAATAATTGGCATGCTATGAGTTTGCCGAATTGTTTGGCATAAATTCAATCCATCAATTCCTGGGAGCATAATATCTAAAATAATTAAATCAAAATTATTTTCTCTTAATAATTGTTTGATATTCAAGCCATTCAAGGTCCAGGTGGTTCGAAAACCATTTTTAATCAAGTAATCATTAATCAAGTGCGTAATTTCTTGATCATCATCAATAATCAATATGTGGTTTTTTCTTGTGCTCATGAATCACCTGATAAAAGAAATGTAATCTTGGGCAATGAAGCAGAACCCAGAGGTTTTTTTAACGAGTAAAATTACGCGTTGTACTCAGACTGTATTATAACAGCAAACGGCCCTATTTTTAGCATTGTAACAGTGTTGTTACAATAAACAGTGTGTTTGTCATATTCCTTTTACATTGCTTCATTAAACTTATCAATGAATCCAAATAGGAGAAATAAAATGAATATGAAACGATTCTTATTGGTTAATAGCTTGGCTTTCAGTGTATTAAGTACCTCTATCGCAATAGCACAACCAGTAGTATCTAGCGCGACAGTCTCTATAAATCAAACAGATCATTATCGTCAGCATGTTGGTAAGCTGCTAACTCCTGAGCAGCGTTCAGAGTTGGCTAAAATCAAAAAAAATCTTCGCGAACAAATGGCTCCATTAGTTAAAGAAAAGCGCGCCCTAAGTATGCAAATAAGAGGTAAATTAGCTACTCCTAATGCGAAATGGAGTGATATCTCGAGCTTGGTAGAAAAAAGAAATCGTGTTCATGCGAAAATAAGTACTCTATGGGCTCAAACCCAATTTCAAACCTATCAAAAATTGGGTGTTTTATTGCCTGTTCATCACGGTCATCATTGTCGTCTTCAGAATAAGAATTTTGCTAAAAAATCATAAGATGCAGCGGACGGTTTCGTGTCTTATGCGAAACCGTTTACTTTTTTAATTCAATGACAACAACTTTTATTGGATGTTTACTCATGTTTTCATCGGTGTGCAATTCACCAGGGACATCTTTAGAGAGATAATACGCTTTATCTTTTTCCAATTTTAAGAAATGTACTTTTCCTTTATTGTTAACTACTTTCAACACTCCATTATCTAAGGCAACAATGACTCGATTGTGTTCATGTCGATGCATTTTTAAAATTTGTTTTTTATTCGGATAAATCACTGTTGTCCAGACAGAGACCTCTTTGTTTGATAGTTGAGGAATGCGTGTGGTTTTCTTTATATCTGCATAAGAATTTATTGATGTTAAAAATGGAAGAATACAAAGGAGCAACGTGATGTATTGTCGCATAATGTTCACCATGAGTTTTTGGGAGACTATAATATACGGAGCCTTTTTTAAGAAGATTTATTAGCAAAAATAGTAGATCGTTTGTTTTAATTTCCTTTATCTATGGCCATCAGTTCTGTCACTGTAAGTTTGTTAGAATACTTTTAAGAAGCATCAGTGCACTTTGCAACAACAATCTGTTTAATTAATTCCGTTAATAGCGTGTAATTTTCTATTTTATGGGAGGTTGCACGCCAGGCTACGCCAATTTCTCTGTAGGCATGGTCGGTTTTTAAAGGTAGGGAGACTAAATCAGTACCGGTAAGGATGTCGCTGTTAATTGCAAGATTAGGCAAAAAAGTAATGCCAGGCTGATGGCTTACCATTTGGATTAAAGTATGCAGGCTGGTGGCAAAAAAATGATTGATTTTTTTACTTTCTTTTAATTGACATGCTTGTAATGCATGTCCTGTTAAACAATGCTCTTTTTCCAGAAGGAAAATACTGTTTTCAGGCAATTTACTGATTTCTTTGTCAAAACCTTCCTGTGACCAAGTTTTTGGTAAGACAAGTTTAAAATAATCTTTGCATAATATCTGTGTCTGAAATTCTTGGGTTGAGTAGGGCAGTGCTAATATAACAAGATCAAGTTTTCCTTCACTTAAATAGTTCAAAACATTGTCTGTCGTGTCCTCTCTGATAAATAAAGTGAGCTCTGGATAAAGTTGCTGACATAGATTCTGTAAGTCACTTAAGATAAAAGGGGCAATGGTAGGAATTACTCCCAAATAAAATTTACCTTGCATCAGCTTTCCTTGATTTCGCGCGTAATCCACTAAATCGTTACTCTGTTCAATGATTAGTCGACCGCGACGAACAATTTCTTCTCCTAAAGGCGTAAACAGAAATGTTTTATGATCGCGCTCAAGTAATTGTGCCTCCAAAGTTTCTTCAAGGCTTGTAATTGCTGCACTTAAGGTTGACTGACTTATAAAACATGCAGCCGCTGCGCGCCCAAAATGTTGATGGTCATATAGTGTAATTAGGTAATGAAGCTGTTTAAGACTGATTAATCTGCTCATCGATTTTTCCGATTAAAGTAATCTGTTTTATTCATTTTAAATAATTATATACCATAACTATAATTTATTTGAACGAAACAAATGAGGAGAATTTTATGTTAACTGTTGGTCAAAAAATTCCAGAATTTTCTATTGTTGCAGCAAAACCTGGTTTTAATAATCATGAAGAACATGGTGTGAGTGCATTTGAAGTGATTACTGAAAAAAGTTTTCCGGGGAAATGGAAAGTACTTTTTTTCTATCCTAAAGATTTTACTTTCGTATGTCCAACAGAAATTGTGGAGTTTGCAAAATTAAACAGCGAATTTAACGATAGAGATACGGTAGTACTTGGAGGGAGTACTGATAATGAGTTTGTTAAATTGGCTTGGCGAAGAGAACATAAGGACTTAGATAAGTTAGATCAGTACAGTTTTGCTGATGTGCATGGAAAATTAACTGATGGTTTTGGTATTAGGGATGAGGAAAGTGGGTGTGCTTTAAGGGCAACATTTATTATTGATCCGAACAATGTGATTCAACATGTTAGTGTCAATTCATTAAATGTTGGGCGTAATCCTCAAGAAATATTGCGTATTTTGGATGCCTTGCAGACTGATGAGTTGTGTCCTTGTAATCGTCCTATTGGTGGTGAAACATTATAGGCCTGAGCAAAATTCAGAAGTTCTTATCGATAAGAGCTTCTGCAAAGGAGAGTACTATGTCTATAGAACAATTGAAACAAATGATACCCGATTTTGCTAAGGATATTCGTCTAAATGTGAGTAATATATTCGGCAATGTCTCGCAATCAGGTTTAACAGAAACCCAATTTTATGGAGTTGCATTAGCTGTTGCTTACACTTTAAAAAATAAGCGGATTATCGATGCCGTTAAAACAGAGGGTACATCTTACATAACCGCTGAATTGGATCAGGCTGTAAAAACAGCAACTGCTTTGATGGCAATGAATAATATATATTATCGGGCAATTCATTTGGCAGAAAACAAAGAACTTTTATCAATGCCTGCTAATTTGCGTATGAATGGTATGTTAAATCCTGGGGTACCTAAAACTGATTTTGAGTTATTCGCTTTGGCCGTATCTGCAATCAACGGTTGTGGGATGTGCATCCATTCACATATAAGGCAATTGTTGGAGCATGAGTTAAACAAGGTTGCAGTACAGTCTGTGCTTCGTATTGCAGCGATTTTAAATGCATTGTCCTTTGTTTTATCACACGATGAACTCTAAATGGGTAGTTCTGGGTTAGGGTTTAAAATCTAACCCGGAACTAAAAGGTCCTCTCTTTCTTTGAAGTGTGCTTGATCTATGCTTATGCGTCTTGCCAGCCCTCGGGCTCTAAAGGAATAATGAGCCATAATATGAGGTATGCGATAAGTGCTGTGCCTCCAATGAGGAAGAAAATCACAAATATAATTCTCATCCATACCGGGTCGACACCAAAATAAACTCCTAAACCACCGCATACTCCAGCAATTTTTCGATCTTTACGAGAGCGCCATAACTTTTTGTAGGGTTGAGTCATAATTTACCTTCAATGAATGTTCCTAACAATTTAGTTAGGATTGTGATAGCCATTTTTTTCCTTCAACAAGACGAGCAACCATCATACTGCTTATACTATTACATGTTACATTAAGCATCGTTGCAAGTGGATCAATAATAATACTAATTGCCGCAATTGCTATTAAAACTGAAGGAGGAAATCCATAGACACTGAGTATGAGTAACTCACCAAGCATGCCTCCACTTGGAATTGCTCCCATTACTGTGCCAACTAATAATGAAATTCCTAGGGCGGTAAGCAACACACTGGGGCTTGAAAAGTTTAAGTGAAAGATTCCAAATAAAAAAGCAATCTTAAACACCCCACCTATTACCGATCCATCTTTATGGATGATGGTACCCAAAGGAATGACTGTTTCATAAATTTCAGGAGCGACCCGCATTTTTTTTGCTGCCAGTAAATTAGCAGGAATACTCGCAGCACTACTGCAGGTGGCAATTGCAGTAACTCCGGGTAAAAAAATAGCACTCCAAAATAATTTTATACCTTTAGTTTTCCCAGCAAAATAGGCAAATGCTGTCGAAGCAATAATAAAATAAATTATTCCAGATGAATAATAAAGAACCGCAATTCTCAGGTAATTAGCCATCAACTGAGGGCCTAAGTCATGGACTAACACCGCGAAATAAGCAAAAAAACCAAATGGCGCGTAATACATAATCAAAGCGAAAACACGCATGAACGTTTCTTCACCTGCTTTTAAAAAATCAACAAATATCGTTCCTTTTTCATTTTTACTCGATGCAGCCAGGCCCACCAGGATTGAAAATACAATGAGTGCCAGAATATGCTGCTGCGAAAGAAGTTTGCTAAATTCAGGAACAGTAAATATATCAGCAATTTGATTAAGGAAACTTAATGCAGACGTTTTTTCTGGAACATTGAGTGTTAATGCGACTCCTTGAGCAGGAGGAAACAGGCTTACAATGAAAAGCGCAAAAACGGCGGCTATGATTCCGGTAAACAGAAATACAATCATCATATAAAAAGCAATCTTACCCAGTTTACCCATAGAGCCAATTCGTGCGATTGCTGAAGAAACACTAAAAAAAATTAAAGGGACAATTGCTGTAAAAATTAGGTTAAGAAAAATTTCTCCAAAAGGCTTTAAATAGAGCGTAGCCGGCCCCAAAAAGTATCCTGTGAGGCCTCCTAGCAAAATGGCTGTAATTAAAATAAACGGAAAAAAATAAGGTCCAAAAGTTTTTTGGGTGCTCATTACTATTGCCCTGAACTATTTTTAGGAACTGTTGTTATTGTATCTTCTTGCCTATGTAACATGCTACCTATTGATACACATTTAGTAAAATCCAATGCATGAAATGTGAAGTATTTTAATTTTTCAGACCAATTTTTTATCATTAAAATTCAGTAAGATACCGATATATTGGGTATAAAATGCAATAATTGAATCAATAGTTCCCACCGTGTATAATCGACTGCGCTTCTAATGTAACCCACTTGTGAGGATCTTTATGCCTACAGCTAATCCAGTTGTTTACAATCACGCTGCTCTCCTATCCTGGCAGAAAGAATTAACCCCACTCGAACTGCAAATATCAGAACATTTACAATTCGTTGAACACCAGAGGCAACAGCTTGGTCCGAGCGAAGAAGAATTAAGATCCCTGAATTTACGTATTTCTTTAATTGAACACCAGATTTCTATGGATATTGGGCTGGCTCAGGATTTCATGCGTCCTAAGACGCATTATTATGGAGAATATATTCGGGTACTGGATACCTTTGGATTGCAACTGGAGTTAAGTCGTTTGGAAGAGCAACGTGATAGAGTCAAACGAACTATGTATCCATATGAGCAAGCAATTATTGAAGCCCAAAAGCGTTTGCAGGAATTATTTTCTCGGAGAGACTGGTTAAATGAGCATATTCCAGCTGCACAGTTATTTTTAGAAACATTACAACAAAATCCTATGAAGTCGGTTCAGGATTTGACCAATAGGATTTGGGAAGCATTCGTTAATTATGAAGATACGCACTTGGTCGGCCTTTCTCCTCAGGTACGTATTTGCTTGATGGCTGTTCAATATATGAATCTACTAACTGCCTACCCTGGAGTCGGTGATCCTGGCTATCTGAATCAAGTCCATCGCAGCAATTATCTTCGTTTGTGTGGTTTGTTATGGGATATGTACTCTAACGTAAAAGAAGAAAATAAAGATGCTGAGTTTGAGAATGTTCTAAGACGCCTTGTTGAAAGTGCTCATGTTGCGCAACATGGTGATTTACCTTATCCAATGTTAACAGGTTATAGTGCGACTGCCTGGTTTGAAAGTAATAAACAAACTGCACCAGCCTATTTTGCAATTCAAGAACAATATTTGCCCATTTTAGAAGAACAAACCCTTAACAATGGACTTGCTTTTATTACTCAGAATACACCGTTAAAGCCTACGGCACTTCAAAAGCACATCATGAATGCGGCCAATTTAATTGATGCAGAAGTGAAATTTAAAAAGCAAAATCATGAGGAAATTGATTACCATTTTTATGGCCGAACTCTTCAAGTACTGGGCGGATCTTTGGTTAATCCTACAGATAAGCAATTAGCGACACGTTTAGGAAAAATCGCTGAACATGCATCCGGAAACAAATCCATTGGTAAGGAAGTTTTAGGCGGTCTGCTCATTGTATTTGGGGCATTGCTCATTTGTTCTAGTATTGCTGGTTTTATCACTACTTTTGGTTCGAGTTCTGTACTAAGTGCCTGGGGTATTTCATTAGGGCTAAGTTTATTAGAAACAGAACTTGTTTTTGGGGTTGCCTCTACTCTAGCAGCAGCTACTGGAGTTGGATTAACATTTTTTGCGGGTCCTAAAGCTATTGAATCAGGAGCACGTAAAGGTTTATCTCAAGAACTTATAGATATTAAAGAAGGGATTGAGAACTATGATGACCCTCCACCCTATAGTGCGGTTGTCTTAAATTAATTTATCTCTGCTTCATTGCATCACGACACTATACTCTATAATCTAGTAGAAAATTAAAGGAGTTTGGCTTATACCAAAACTCCTTTGCTCCTTACTTTCATATGGATTAATGAAGATGAAGCAAAAATATTTTTTTGGACATAAGGTTTCTCCTAATACACATAACGCTCAAGAATGTTGTATTCAAATTCCATCGCCCCAGGATATAGAGCAAATGCATGCGATGCCGGCAGGTGCGGATGAAGATCAATTTGAACGCTTAAAAAATATGACTCAGTTGATTGCAAAAATTCAATCAACTGATTCTTCATTATCTGTAGCTACTACCGATTTAGTGAAGCTGCCGAAACACTGGAATCAATTATTTGCTGCAATGAAGAAAGGAGATGCGGAAGTTGCATTGACTCTTCTAGCTCAATTTCCTGAAGAAGATGAAATTCTCCAGGCATTATTAGCAGTACATACACTAAAATATTTGCAGGAACTCATTATTTATTGCATTCAAGCACAAAAAAAAGGATGGAAACAATTATCCCCAGATATCCTTATTACACCTGGAGCATTTGAAGTATTGATTAAAGATATTGCAATGACTTTGTTTCATTCGGGAAAAATACATTTTTCTTTTGGCCTGCCGACGCACCATGCGTACAGTGATGAGGGAAGTGGCTTTTGTATTTTAAATAAGTCAGCAGTGTTAATTAAATACCTGCAGCACTTATCGAGTAAACCATTGAAACACATTATTGTTGGAACTGATGTAAATCGAGACAATGGCCTATGCGATATTTTGATGAATTCTGCTTCAGATATGGATATACATCATATCGATATTTTTGACTCAAGGGTTTATCCCCAGCAAGATGATGCCTTTATTACTAAAGCATTCAAACAGAGTGCAACAGATGTTGGACAAAAAATTCAGGCATGGCAACGAGGCAGTTTTAAATATTTTGCAGTAGATTTAAGTCTTACTGTACGTAAACCCGGTTTGATACATCCTGCTTTAGTTTTTGCATTAGAAAAAATTAAAGAAGAAATAAAACTGGCTCAAACGAACCAACAGAAAGTCGCTCTATTTCTGCCAACAGGTTGGGACTCTCATGAAGAGGAAACCGCTTATTGTGGTAAATTTGTTGATGGTCACTTAATGGGACGTGCCGAGGCGCGAAAAACTCGTTTTAACGCAACAGACTTAACCTTTTTTTATGAGAATTTATTTAAGATATATCAAGAGAATAAAAGCTGCATTGAAAAAGTATATTGGGGGTTAGAAGGAGGATATGATCAAGAAATGTATGAGCAACAAATTCAATTATTAATATCACTAGTTTTAAAAGATATAGTCCATCAGGATACAAGTGAACTCGTACCTGATAGTCCTAAAAACTTTTAAGAAATATGTCTTATCCGCAAGCAGAGCCGCCTGGTTAGGCAAGGTATTCAAGGCAAATAATAAAAGGGATTTGGCAACTTAAATACCTTTTGAGCATATCCACCTTTAAGATCACTATATTGATCTCCTATGGAGGCTACAATGGTGTAGCCTTTTTCCGTGAGCATTTTTCGTGTATGTGATTTAAACGGAATAATGGATTTTGAGGAATAATTCATGGGGCGCAAATACAGACCTGACCATCCGGTATAACCTGCTTTGTGTAAATTTTTCTCTGTTGCTTGTCGCTCAGATTCATTTCTGCCTGTGACAAAAAATACTTTAATACCATGATTTCGTGCATCTCGATATAAAGTGAGCATAGGTTTGATTGCCGGGGCATTAGCAGCCATTATGTCTTGATGATACGCTTTGCGATTTCCACCAAAATCACGTTCAATCATGTACTTATAATTCGATAAGCTGGTTTCATCGATGTCTAGAACCAGAGCGAGCTTTTTATGCGATTTATCTTTTAGATTTAATTCAACTTGTTGATCAATATATTTTTGGGCTTTTTTAATAACTTGTGTTAACTCTTTTTGATAAAGACCTGAATTATAATAACTTTTTAGTTCATTTTTTACTAAGGTGAGATTCGGTGGATCTGAAAAAATTGGATTTGAAAAAAGAAACGCCACACCAAGTGCAATTAGAGTGAGTGATTTATTGAGAAAACGCGTCATTATTCATCCATTTTTTACTAAATGACAGAATTATATCTTTGTTCATTTGTTTGTCAAATCAGTCCCAAATTAAAGTTTTAAATAATTATATTTTTGACTTTATTAGAGTGTGTTGACATTTCATTTAATTTCGCCTGCTTTTCCCGCTTTATTGATAAATTGATTTATAAATCATTCCCAATTGACATCCGATCATCTGAAAAAATCGCTCACTATAGGATTGGGAACTGGAAAGAGGTTACGTACTTATGTGGATAGCCTATGCATCCTCGGTTATAATGCGCTCTTATTTTTGTTTAGAATTGCCATTCTTATGCATTTGAAGCAATTAAAATTAGCCGGTTTTAAATCTTTTGTTGACCCTACGGTGGTTCATTTTCCGAGTCAATTGGTTGCAGTTGTTGGCCCCAATGGTTGCGGAAAATCGAATATAATCGATGCCGTACGTTGGGTCATGGGGGAGAGTTCTGCGCGAAATTTGCGTGGTGAATCTATGGCTGATGTGATTTTTAATGGTTCTTCTAATCGGAAATCTGTAGGTCAGGCTTCTGTTGAACTGGTGTTTGATAATAGCCTTGGACGTTTGACCGGTCCTTTTGCCAGTTATGGAGAAATTGCCGTAAAGCGCATTGTAACTCGCGATGGTGATTCTTCTTATTATTTAAATGGCAGTCGTTGTCGACGTAAAGACATTACCGATATTTTCCTTGGAACTGGTGCTGGAGCTCGTGGTTATTCAATTATCGGTCAGGGTACTATTTCCCAGTTGATTGAAGCCCGACCAGAAGACTTAAGAGTATACCTCGAGGAAGCTGCAGGCGTATCCAAATATAAAGAACGACGACGCGAGACCTTACAACGTATTGATCACACGCGCGAAAATCTAACTCGTGTTGCGGATATCCGAGAAGAACTAGACAAACAATTACAGCGTTTAGAACGTCAGGCTAAAGCGGCGGAACGTTATCTGATTCTCAAAGATGAAGAGCGCTTATGTCGTGCAGAAATTTTAGCATTAAAATGGCGAGATTTTATTGCCCAACAAGAAGTGAAACAACGTCAAATACAAGAATTCGCAGTTGGTTATGAACAACAGCAAAGTGCATTAACAAAAGCAAATAAAGACCGGGTCATTTTGAATGAAACCCTGCACGATGCAGAGGAACAATCGCAACAAATTCAAGCGAGCTTCTATCAGTTGGGTACTGAAATTGCACGTTTGGAAGAGACCATACAACAGCAAACGCGTGAAAAGAAACGTTTGGAACAAGATCAACAGCAAATGCAGGAGGATTGGCGGGTTGCTGCGGAACAACTCAAACATGATAAAGAAGAACTGCTTCAGTGTCAGCAGCACGCATGCGATTTGGAAAAACAACTTGAGCAATTAAAGAATCAATTTACAGAACAAGAAGCTAATTGGCTAGATACGCAAAAACAACAGGCAGAATGGGAACTTCGATGGCAAGAGGTTCAGACTCAAAGCAGTACTCTGAAAAGGGAATTTCAAGTTGCACAAGTTAAAGCGCAGCACCTGGAAGAGAAGCATCAGCAAACCCTTTTAAGATTAGAAAAGCTTCAATTAGAACAAGAAACCATTTCTGTAGCAGATTTACAACAAACTCGGAAAAATTTAGAGAATCAACATACTAAATTAATTGCAGATCAAGAATTTGATGAACTTCAACTCAAACAAAGCCAAGAGAGTGCGGAACAATTACGCGCCAAATTACAAGATATAGAACAAAAGCTGCATGGATTACAAGATGATTTCCATCAGGCAAACAGTGAGTATGCCGCATTGATGGCCGCTCAACGCGCAGCAAAACAAGGTGTGCAGAGTAATAAAAATACGATTAAGGAATGGTCAGAAAAGCCCCGATTAATGGATATTTTACAGGTTGAAACCAAATGGCAATCAGCTTGCGAACGTGTGCTTAATGAAGCATTACATGCTTACGTATTGGAAACTTTTGATGAGTTATGGCCGCACCGAGTACTTTGTGAGCGGCAAGGGGAACATATTGTTACCCTTAGAAAGGGCGATCTCAAATCCGCGACTCATCCACGTCTCATAGATAAAATAAAAGGGGATATCCCGGCACATGTATGTCCATTGGAGCATATTTATACTGCGGAACATTTTGATGAAGCATTAAGCTGGTTGCCTGAGCTGGCAGAGCATGAGTCTATTATAACGCCTGATGGTTTTTGGTTGGGGAAAGGATGGGTGAAATTTGTTACTCCTGAAACCCAGGATGAATTAGGTTTATTGGCCCGACAACAAAAAATTTCTGATTTATCTGTAGTTGTTCAGGAGTTACAACAAAAAATTGAGATCCTGAGAACAGAACGTGACGAGACCCATCTGCAGTTACAGAGAAGTCTGAAGGAAATAGAATTACAACAGCTTAATGTGAATGCCAGTAATGAGGCATTAAGAGTAAATAGTGTGGCTTTGAGTGCTAATGAGCAAGCCATTATTCATGCTGAAAAACAAGCAACCGCTTTAGCATCAGAGTGCGAAGAGTTGAAGCTTATTTTGGAAGAAATGGCAGCAGAAGAATTTGATATAAAAGAGAAATTGCATTCTTTAGAAGAACAATGTCGAGATTATGAACAACAACATGAGCATTGTCTGCGTGAAAAGCAAGAATGGTTGCAAACTCTGGCATTAAAAAATAAACAAATAGAAGAGTCTCGCGTTGTGCTGCATCAAGCAGAGCTGGAATATGATAGAGAACGAAATAAAATACAACAAATTAACGATCGTATCCAGCGGGAACAAGAACGTTTAAATATTTTGCAGGAGCGTCTGGAAAATTTAGCGATGCTTTGCTTGCAAACTGAAGGTCCTGGGGAAGAGCTCAACGAACAACTGGCCCTACTGTTGCAAAAACATAGTGAAGTGGAATTGCAATTGACTCTTGGTCGAGAGCAGTCATCACAATTAAGGAGCGAACTTGAAGAGTGTGAGAAAAATATTTTAAACTGTGATTTTGAGGTAAAACGTATCCAAGAACAAATAAGCCAGACTCGGATGGAAGAGCAGGCTTTGGCAGTGCGTGCTAGCTCCGTACATGAATCGCTTGATGAACTGGGTTTGCAAGCGCAATCATTACTTGAGTTGATTCCTATTGATGTGACCCAAGTTATGCGGGAGGATGAATTAATCGCTCTTTCTGAAAAAATCAAACGCTTGGGTGCTATTAACCTTGCTGCGATTGAAGAATTTACTGCAGAACAGCAACGTAAAGTATATTTGGATGAACAGTATAATGATTTAAATCAAGCGTTGGCAACTCTGGAAACTGCCATTGAAAAAATGGATAAAGAAACCCGCTCACGTTTGGAAAATACCTTTGACGAAGTTAATTCTTCATTCAAGGCGCTTTTTCCGCGTTTGTTTGGTGGTGGGAGAGCGCAGCTTGAATTGACTTGTGATAATCTGTTGGAAGCTGGTATTGTAGTAATGGCACAACCTCCGGGAAAACGAAACAGTACGATCCATTTGTTATCCGGGGGCGAGAAGGCAATGACTGCTGTAGCATTAGTTTTTGCTATTTTTCAGTTAAATCCTTCACCCTTTTGTATGCTAGATGAAGTGGATGCACCTTTAGATGATGTAAATGTAGGGCGTTTTTGCGCTTTAGTGAAAGAAATGTCACAATTCGTACAGTTTCTTTTTATTACACATAATAAAGTTACAATGGAATTGGCAGATCATTTGATTGGGGTAACTATGCGTGAACCTGGGGTATCTCGCTTGGTTGCGGTTGATGTAACACAAGCTTTGGCTATGGAGTAGATGATGCAGGAAAATTGGAGCCTAATTCTTAATGTCCTGTTGTTAATTGGCGTTATCGTAGCAATTGGGCGCTTAATGAAAGCTCGAAGACAGAGCTTAAGTCCAGAACGTTATCAACCTAATCTGGGAACACCAGAAAAGAGTTCCGATGGCACACAGAATTATAATGATGACATTATTGCTGTACGTAAAGTCAATGCTGAGGCAATGGAGAATAAAATTGAAGTGGATAAGGATTTGCAATTAGTAAAGAAAACTACGGCAAAGCCCTCACAACCACGTTTAATGCCTATGGATGATGAAGATGACTTTAAGTTAAAGATAGAGATTGAGTCAAAACCAACACCTAAAATAGAAGTTGAGACGAAAACCCAGGTGGACAGTCAGACTACTTTGATGATGTTTTTGCTCGCAAAAGAAAACAGACAATTTGCGGGATATGACTTATTACAAACGGTTTTAGCGGCTGGTTTACGTTTTGGCGAAGGACAATTATTTCATCGCCATCAATTTCCTAATGGTCAAGGCCCTGTTTTGTGTAGCTTGGCCGCTGCAACTGCGACAGGTGTTTTTGATTTGCAAAATATTGGTGCTTTTAGTGTGCGTGGTCTTTGTTTGTATATGCACTCCTCAAAAAATCCCGGTATTGATATTGAACGATTTACGGTGATGCTGGAAACAGCAAGACAATTAAGTGAAGGTTTGGATGCGCACTTGCTGGATGATCAGCGTAAGCCGTTGACTGAAGATCGTATTGCACGTTACTACCGTCTATTACAAATTAATCAGTCTCATTTCGAGTCTGTTGCAGGTTAAGACTGTATAGTTGCCCGGGTGCCACGCTGCGGAACCCGGGATTGATACATGTATTTCATTTCCTTGAAACATGGATTTTGCATGCGCCATGCCAGCCTAAAGTTTTGATTGGGAATAAGGATTAACCTTTTTTTACTGTTATTACCCACTTGAACTCTACGCACAAGTGTTAGTACACTAGACTTTTGGCCATATCTAAATACTATGAACCTAAATACTGTTGCTGCATTACTTGCCCAACCATGTCAGATCAATGCTGAACTTACTGGTATTTGTACTGATACTCGTGAACTCACACCAGGAAGTCTGTTTATTGCCATTTGTGGTGAGCGTTTTGATGGGCATGATTTTATCAAAGAAGCAGAAGCGCGAGGTGCAGTAGCTGCAATAGTGAGTCATACTGTAGATGGAGTAGGTATACCGCAATTTGTAGTTTCGGATCCTGTACAAGCATTAGCCAAAATAGCAGCAGCGCACCGACAAAATGTGCATTGTCCTGTTATCGCATTAACTGGATCCAATGGAAAAACTACAACTAAAGAAATGATTGCTGCCATTTTACCGCCTCCCTCTCATGCTACTAAAGGCAACCTAAATAATCATATTGGTGCTCCCTTAAGTGTTTTACAATTAAATAACAAACATCGTTATGCGGTTTTTGAATTAGGTGCAAATCACCCAGGTGAAATCGCACATACGGTTGCAATTGTTCATCCCGATGTGACATTGATTAATAATATTGCTCCAGCACATGTGGAAGGATTTGGCTCTATAGATGGTGTTGCTCGCGCCAAAGGTGAAATACATCAGGGCTTATCTCTTGCTGGTGTTGCAGTAGTTAACGATGATGATGCTTATGCCCATTTTTGGGATGAATTATTGATTGACCAAAAGGTTCTTCGTTTTTCTCTAGATCATCCCACGGATATCTATGCTCAAGACGTTGTGCTGGATGAGCAGGTCTGTGGTCAATTTTCTTTAATTGTGCCTAATGGACAAGCAGATATTCATTTAAAAATTCCTGGTTTGCATAATGTTCGCAATGCGTTAGCGGCTGCAGCATGTTGCTATGCAGTGGGTATTTCCATAAAAGAAATTCAACAGGGTCTCAATTGTTTTGGAGGTGTAAAAGGTCGTTTGTCGGTTCTTAAAGGAAAAAATCAATCTACAGTGATCGATGATACGTATAATGCGAATTTACGTTCTGTTTTAGCTGCTTTAGAGGTATTAGCAGAACGCCCAGGCAAAAAAATTTTTGTATTTGGTGATATGGGTGAGTTGGGAACTTGGGCTACTCAGCATCATCAGGAAGTTGGACTTGCTGCGCGTAGGTTGGGTATAGATCAGTTGCTCAGTTGTGGCTCCAACAGCAGACTAGCTGCTGAGTCATTTGGTGTCGGTGGTGAGCATTTTTCTAGTCAAGAGACACTGGTACAAAACTTAGTAGAAAAATTAGCACCAGATACTGTTGTTTTGGTAAAAGGATCTCGATCCAGTGCAATGGAAAAAATTGTGCATCAGCTCATATAGATTAAGGAGCTTTAGCTCTAAGCTACATGACAACAAATAATTAAATAAAGAACAAAAGAAATTTTTTTGTATGATGCTGAATGGTATGTAGGTTTGTGGTATGCTTGGCCGCTTTTTTGACCCAACATTCTGTTGGGCATTATTTAACACAAACCCATAATTGGGGTTAACCAAGAGGAACAATTATGCTCTACTGGCTAACGCAGCTATTTCAAGGGCAATATCATGCGTTAAGAGTTTTTCAATACCTGACTTTCAGATCTATTTTAGCTTCTTTGACTGCACTTATAGTGGGATTATTGTGTGGTCCGGTCATGATTCGCTGGTTGCGAGGCTTACAGATTGGTCAGATGGTACGGGATGATGGTCCTCAATCACATTTATCCAAAGCAGGAACCCCGACTATGGGGGGAGTTTTAATCTTGTTGGCAATCACGGTGAGTTGTTTGCTTTGGGGTGATTTGCAACAGTCCAGTTTATGGCTTGTTCTTTTGGTTACGCTTGCAAATGGGGTTGTGGGTTGGGTTGATGATTACCGCAAACTGGTATTAAAAAACAGTAAAGGATTACCTGCGCGTTGGAAGTATTTTTGGCAATCAGTTATCGCGCTTATTGCTGTAATTTATTTATATATGCATGCTACTTTACCCGTCCATACCCAATTAACAGTGCCTTTTTTTAAATCTCTAACGATTGGTTTGGGTATTCTCTTCCCTGTTTTAGCTTATTTTGTAATTGTAGGAAGTTCCAATGCAGTGAATTTGACTGATGGACTGGATGGTTTAGCTATTATGCCGATAGTCATGGTTGCGGGTGCATTGGGGATTTTTACTTATGCTTCTGGGAATTCAGTCTATGCACCTTATTTGGGTATACCTTATGTTCCAAATACAGGAGAATTGACAATCTTTTGTTCTTCGATTGTTGGCGCAGGACTTGGGTTTCTTTGGTACAATAGTTATCCTGCCCAGTTATTTATGGGCGATGTGGGTTCTCTAGCTTTAGGGGCTGCTTTGGGCATTGTCGCGGTGGTCATTAGAGAAGAGCTAGTCTTATTAATGATGGGTGGCTTATTTGTCATAGAGACAATTTCCGTTATTTTACAAGTAGGTTATTTTAAATATACTCATGGTAAACGCTTATTCAGAATGGCACCTTTACATCATCATTTTGAATTAAAAGGATGGTCAGAGCCTAAGATAATTGTTAGATTCTGGATTATTACTGTTGTGTTTGTGTTATGCGGGTTAGCCACTTTAAAACTTCGATAAAAAGGTGCATTCATGAACTCTCCTTTGTATTTAGTTGCAGGTTTGGGTAAAACTGGAATATCGGTAGCGCGATATTTACGTAGAAAAAATAAACCTTTTATTGCTTTTGATACACGTGCACAAGCTCCAAGTGTAACTGAATTTACAAAAGAATTCCCGGATATTCTTGTTTATACTCAGCATATTCCTGATGAAGTAATCGGCCAACTGTCAGATATAATTGCAAGCCCAGGCTTGTCTTTGGATACACCGTTTTTAAAAAAAGCGATGCAAATGGGCATCTCTGTATATGGTGATATAGAGTGTTTGGCTCGCGAGATTCATGCTCCAGTGATCGCAATTACTGGAACTAACGGAAAATCAACGGTGACCACTTTAGTAGGGGAAATGGCAAAGGCAGCAGGATATAAAGTTGCTGTCGCCGGAAATATAGGAACACCAGTTCTTGATATGCTTCATGATGAGCATCAGTATGATTTGTGGGTTTTGGAATTGTCCAGTTTTCAATTGGATTTAACTTATTCTTTAGCACCAATCGCGGCTACAATTCTGAATGTATCTCCTGATCATTTAGATAGACATCATACAATGGATGCTTATGTGCAAGCGAAACAACGAGTGTATCATCAAGCACAAGTTGCATTATTTAATCGCGATGATCTATATACTGTTCCAGCTACAGAGGATAATCGTATTTCTTTTGGTACTGATGCCCCTGAAAAAGACAATTGGGGTTTGATCACCCAAGAAAATAAAATCTATTTGGCAAAAGGCAGCACAGGCCTTTTGCCCGTTGAGTCTGTATTAATCAAAGGAGTTCATAACTGGCTTAATGCGCTTGCTGCTTCTGCTTTAGCGGATGCTGCAGGGATTTCAAATCAACACATCACTAGTGTGTTAACTTCATTCACGGGGTTACCGAATCGGTGTCAATGGGTGCGAACTCTTGATGACGTAGATTGGATTAATGATTCTAAAGGGACAAATATTGGTGCAACCATCTCTGCTATTAATGGAATAGGAGGCTCTATGGAAGGAAAGATTGTATTGATTGCAGGCGGGCAAGGAAAAGGCGCTGATTTTAGCGAACTGGCTCAGCCTATAGCTGATTATGTAAGATCCATTATCTTAATCGGAGAAGACGCAGACAAGATTGAAGCTGCATTAGCTAATGTAGTGCCAATTTCGCGGGCTTCCTCCCTGGATAATGCTGTTGTTGTGGCTAAATCGCAAGCCAAACCAGGCGATGTTGTTTTATTGTCTCCTGCATGTGCCAGCTTAGATATGTTCCGTGATTTTAATCATCGCGGTGAAACGTTTGCTTCTTTAGTGAATGGATTGTAATCAATGCGGCCAAGACATGTGAATCAAAGGGGTAAACCTGTCAGCAGACCTATTTCGCTTTATGATAAGTGGTTAATTAGCGTGGTTATTGGTTTGCTGATTATCGGACTGATGATGGTGGCTTCAAGTTCAGTCATGATTTCTACCAAATATTTCCATCAACCATTTCATTTTCTAATTCGTCAAGCATGTTATTTATTTGCAGGTTTAATGATTGCCCTTATCGTGGTTAGGACAGATAGTAGTGTTTGGGAACGCATCAGCATGCCAATGTTGCTAATTTGTTTGTTGATGTTGGTTATTGTTTTGATTCCTGGAATAGGCCGGTCAGTCAATGGCAGTCGACGGTGGTTGGCTTTAGGGCCAATAGGTGTGCAAGTGTCTGAACTTGCCAAGCTCACTATGATCTTTTATCTTTCAGGCTATTTAGTACGCCAACAAAAAGCTGTCAGTGAGAGCATTTTGGGCTTTATTAAGCCCATGGTAATTTTGGGAGTTGTTTCTTTTTTGTTATTACTTGAGCCTGATTTTGGTGCCACAGTAGTAATTTCTGGTACTGTTATGGCTATGCTATTTTTAGCTGGTGTGAAATTACGCTATTATATAGGACTTATGGTTGTCGTTATGGGGGCACTAGCCTTTTTGGCGGTTTCAT
This sequence comes from Legionella qingyii, assembly GCF_003990155.1. Taxonomy (NCBI): domain Bacteria; kingdom Pseudomonadati; phylum Pseudomonadota; class Gammaproteobacteria; order Legionellales; family Legionellaceae; genus Legionella; species Legionella qingyii. The sequence continues at coordinate 14,012 of NZ_RZGX01000005.1, read as the reverse complement.
CTCCCTATCGAGTTGCCCGCTTAACGGCATTTTTAGATCCTTGGGCGGATCAGTACAATAGTGGTTATCAGTTGACTCAATCCTTGATTGCATTTGGTCGAGGAGGGTGGTTTGGTTCTGGTTTGGGAGAAAGTATCCAGAAATTATTGTATTTACCAGAAGCACATACTGACTTTTTATTTGCTGTATTGGCTGAAGAATTAGGCTTGGTAGGCATTTTACTGGTCATGCTTTTATACACTATATTGGTTATTAGAGGTATGACTATCGCATACAATGCTCATATGCAAGAGCGATTGTTTGCTTCATATACTGCTTATGGTCTGACTTTTTGGTTGGGGCTGCAAGCCGCTATAAATATGGGTGTTAATTCGGGATTATTACCGACAAAAGGGTTAACTTTACCACTAATGAGTTATGGTGGTGCAAGTATGGTTATCAATTGTGTTGTAATTGCGTTATTATTGCGCATTGATCATGAAAATCGTTGGCAGGCTCTTGGATTGGGGCCACTGTCATCATAAGGGGGCATTTGTGGGTAATTCAGGACAATTTATATCTTCAAGGATGGGCTGTGTAGAACAAATACATTTCGTTGGAATTGGTGGGGTTGGCATGTGTGGCATCGCTGAAGTATTACACTACCAAGGATATCGGATTACCGGTTCTGATTTAGGTGATGGGAGTACCGTACAAAGGTTAAAATCTTTGGGAATCCATGTTTATATGGGACATAAAGCAGAACATATAAAAGGCGCTGATGTTGTAGTGCGTTCCTCAGCTGTAGGTATGAATAATCCTGAAATTGTGGCTGCTCGCGAACAAATGATTCCAGTAATACCACGAGCAGCGATGCTTGCCGAGCTCATGCGCTTTCGTCATGGGATTGCTGTAGCTGGAACCCATGGTAAAACAACGACAACAAGCCTAGTAAGTAGTCTCTTAGCTGAAGGTGGCTTAGATCCAAGTTTTGTAATTGGTGGGAAATTAAATAGTCTCGGAGTTAATGCTCAGCTTGGTCAATCCCCATATTTTGTAGTTGAAGCTGATGAAAGTGACGCATCTTTTTTATTCTTAAAACCCATGATGGCCATAGTGACCAATATTGATGCAGATCATATGGATAACTATGAGAATGATTTTGATAAATTAAGAACAACATTTCTTGAATTTTTGCATCACTTGCCTTTTTACGGGTTAGCGGTGGTATGTATTGATGATCCGGAAGTACGCAAGATCCTTCCAGCTATTGAGCGACCTACCTTAACGTATGGATTTTCTGAGGAAGCTCATTATCGTGCGACCAAATGGACTCAAAATGAACTCATTAGCGAGTTCACTGTAGTACGTCCAGCACCATATTCTGAATTAAACATTCAATTTCAGTACCCGGGTCGCCACAATGTATTAAATGCCTTGGCCTCTATTGCGATTGCGACGCAATTAGGTGTGGATGATGCTTCCATTAAACGTGCATTAGCAAAATTCCAAGGAGTGGGGCGCCGTTTTCAAATGTTAGGTGAGAAAAGATTTGAGAATGGTTCAGCTCTTATTGTGGATGATTACGGCCATCATCCTCAAGAAATTCTATCAACCATTGATGCATTTCGACATGTTTGGCCCAATAAGCGTCTTGTACATGTCTTTCAACCGCATCGTTATACAAGAACTCAATCCTTACAAGAACAATTTGTTGATGTGTTGAGCCTTGCTGATGAATTATTTTTGTTTGATATTTATTCTGCAGGAGAACCAGAAATCCCTGGAGTAACTAGTGAAAGTTTGGCACAGAAAATCAGAGGTAAAGATAAAAAAGTAACTCTTGTGAATGAACAATCGCTTAAAGCAAAATTGAACCAGTTGATTAAAGATGGTGATGTGGTTTTGATGCAGGGTGCAGGGAGTATTGGTCAAATTGCTGTGAACTTAATGAGGGAAGTGTGAGAGCAACATGAGTCCAACTGAGAATGATTGTAGCCTTGTTACCGAGTTTCAAGGCAGTTTGCTTTATAATGAACCTTTGGCAGAATATACTACCTGGCGTGTTGGCGGTCCTGCTGCCAAGCTATATAAGCCCAAAAGCATTGCGGATCTGGCTATATTTCTTCGCCAGCTCCCCGAAACAGAACCTTTATTATGGTTGGGATTAGGTTCTAATTCTCTAATTCGCGATACTGGATTTCCAGGAACAGTGATTTTGACTCAAGGATGCTTAAGAGAAATCGCACTATTAGACAAGCAAATTATTAAAGTTGATGCAGGAGTATCTTGTGCGAGTATGGCGCGTTTTTGCGCGCGTAATGATTTGTCTGGCGGCGAATTTTGGGCGGGAATCCCTGGAACAATGGGAGGCGCTTTGCGTATGAATGCCGGTTGTCATGGTGGCGAAACCTGGAATTTTGTAGTTGAACTGCAGACCATGACTCGCAATGGTGAAATAAGAATTCGTAAGCCCGATGAATATGCGGTGGCGTATCGACATGTTTCTGGCCCATCTGATGAATGGTTCATCTCAGCTACATTTAAGCTACAGCCTGGTGATAAAGAAACCTCATTACAGGTCATAAAAGATTTGTTGGCACACCGTGCAAACACACAACCCACTAATGAATACAATTGTGGTTCAGTGTTTCGAAATCCACCAGAAAATTATGCAGCTCGGCTTATTGAGTCCTGTGGATTAAAAGGTATCAATATCGGAGGCGCAGTAGTTTCTCAGAAACATGCTAATTTTATTATCAATCATCAAGGTACAGCAACTGCAGCTGATATTGAAGCATTGATTAATTTAGTACAAACTAAAGTTCGTGAGCAGACATCAATTGAGTTGATGCGCGAAGTTCATATAATCGGAGACCATTAAATGTCCAAACTTCTCAATTTAGTTCTGCTTTATGGTGGAAAATCCGGAGAACATGAAATCTCATTAATTTCAGCTGCATCTGTGCTTACTCATTTGGATACTGAAAAATATAATATTATTCCTGTAGCAATGGATAAAGAGGGATTATTTCATCTCCATCAATATCAGGATTTGCTAGCCTACAAAGAAAAACTTCCAGTAGTAACTGAACACTCAAAATCTTTGGCTAGTTTATTTGTTAATGGACGTTTATCAATTGATGCTGATGTTGTTTTTCCTGTAGTTCATGGACCCTTATATGAAGATGGTTGCTTGCAAGGAATGCTTGAGCTAGCAGGTGTTGCTTATGTGGGTTGTGATGTACTTTCTTCATCCATTGGAATGGATAAAGATATGGCAAGACGCATTGCTTGCGTCAATGGTTTAAAATCAGCAAATTATAAGCTCTTATCATGGCATGCCTCAGCATCAGAAAGGCAACACTTTTGCCATGAAGTTGCAGAAGAGTTTGGTTGGCCAGTATTTGTTAAACCTTGCTCAATGGGTTCCAGCGTAGGCATTCATAAAGCAAAAAATATGGCTGAATTGTTAGTCGCAGTTGATGATGCTTTGCGCTATGACGAAGAGATTTTAGTAGAGTCCTTTGTTCATGGACGAGAAATTGAATTGTCTGTTCTGGAGAGTGCAGTACCTTCCGGTGAGCCAAGAGTTAGCATCGCAGGTGAAATACGTGTCAATCACCCGGATGGTTTTTATTCTTATTCAGCAAAATACTTGGAGAGTGGACAAACTGATCTGATTGTACCTGCTCCTTTAAGTCAGAATTTATATGAGCAATTAAGAAAGGCATCTGCAGATATTTTTATCCGGCTAAAATGTAAGGGCATGGCGCGTGTGGATTTTTTTGTTAATGATAAAACAGAAACGATCTATTTTAACGAAGTAAACACCTTACCTGGATTTACTTCAATCAGTATGTACCCAAAACTATGGCAGGCGAGTGGTTTATCTTATCCCGAATTATTGGATGAGTTGATTCGTATTGCGATGGTGCATCAGAATTGCCGCCAACATTTGGTAACCAACTATTTGTGAGCGCCATGAAGAAAAATAGGGATGTTGATTCCAGTAATTTGCGGTATATCTGTTGGTTGTTGGTATTAAGTTTAAGTGCAATATTCTTAACTTGCCGCTTAGGCTACTATTTTCTATCCGATGCAGAGCGGTTTCCAATTACTACAATCAAAGTTGCAGCAAATTATGAACATGTTACGCATAAAGAGCTGGAAGGTGTATTATCAAAACACTTGAGTAATAGCTTTTTTACATTATCAATCAGTGCGTTACAGAATGAGTTAAATGAGCTCGGTTGGATCGACACAGCATCTGTGGAGCGTGTTTGGCCAGATACATTGAAAATAAGGCTTGTTGAAAAAAAACCCGTTGCAATTTGGGATAATGCTTTGATGACCGCGGATGGAAGATTATTTAATGAAGGTGCTATACCAGAGGGTCTAAGCTTACCGAAATTAAAAGGACCACCATCTCAGCAAGAAGAAGTCTTACAAGTTTACGAAAAATTGAGTAAGATATTGTCAATGTACAGCTTAAACGCTACTGGACTGCATCTAAGAGAAAACCAATCCTGGGTATTGCTTTTAGCCAATGATATAAAAATATATTTAGGAAAGAAAGAGTTAGAAGAACGATTGCAGCGTTTTTGTAAAGCATATCCAGCAGTGTTTGCTGAAAAAATTGAGCAACTGTCTAGCGTGGACCTGCGTTATCCACGTGGTATGGCAGTGCAGTGGAAACAACAAACGGAACGATAATGGCAAAAAAAATAGAAAAAGATATTATCACTGGATTGGATATTGGAACTTCAAAAATTATTGCATTAATTGGCGAAGTCACAGCGGATGGTGCAATAGAAATCATCGGAATAGGTCGTCATCCTTCTCGGGGTTTAAAACGTGGTGTTGTGGTTGATATAGAGGCGACCGTGAACTCCATTCAGCGAGCTGTTCAGGAAGCTGAGCTTATGGCTGGATGTGAGGTGAGAACAGTTTATGCCGGTATTGCTGGCAGCCATATTCGTAGTTTAAATTCACATGGTATTGTGGCGATTCGCGACAAAGAAGTCTCGCAAGCTGATGTGGAACGTGTGATCGATGCTGCAAAGGCTGTAGCAATTCCTGCCGATCAAAAAATTCTACATGTATTACCGCAGGAATTTATCATCGATCAACAAGGCAGCATCCGCGAACCTATAGGAATGTCAGGAGTACGACTTGAATCGCGTGTGCATATAGTTACAGGATCAGTAAGCGCTGCTCAAAATATAGTCAAGTGCGTGCGTCGTTGTGGTTTAGAGGTAAATGATATTATTCTCGAGCAATTGGCTTCAAGTCATGCAGTTTTGACCGAAGATGAAAAAGATCTTGGTGTTTGCTTGATTGATATTGGTGGTGGTACTACGGATATTGCGATATTTTGTGAAGGTGCAATTCAACATACTGCCGTAATTCCCATCGCGGGGGATCAAGTAACCAATGATATCGCTATGGCGTTACGCACACCGACAAAAGCAGCAGAGTCCATTAAACTGAATCATGCGTGTGCTCTAACTGAATTAGCAAATTCGGACCTCATGTTGGAAGTTACTAGTGTTAATGACAGGCCAGGAAGGAAGATATCAGCCAAGACTCTATCCGATGTAGTCGCGGCACGTTATGAGGAGCTATTTACTCTAGTACGCAATGAATTACGACGTAGTGGTTTTGAGGATAGAATGGCTGCAGGTATTGTTCTAACTGGTGGGGCTGCCAATGTTAGAGGCGGTATTGAACTTGCAGAACTTTGCTTTGAAATGCCGGTAAGAAAAGGTTGCGCCCATCATGTATCCGGATTGGCTGAAGCAACAGAAAATCCTTCATTTGCAACAGGGGTAGGTTTGTTGTTACAAGGATACCAACAACAGTATGTATCGAACTACAAGGTACCTACAATGAATGATAATACCCAAAGTTTATGGGCCCGTATGAAAGAATGGTTTCAGGGTAATTTTTAGGTTACAACTAACGTATATAACTCGATCGGTAATAATTCTATTTAAGGGTATACTGCCGATGTTTGTTGAAAGATTAAACATATGAGGGGAGCAGGTTATGTTTGAATTAATGGAAGGCCAACACCATAGTAATAATGCTGTTATTAAGGTCGTAGGTGTTGGCGGTGGTGGTGGTAATGCCGTCCAGCATATGGTTGCAGAAAATATTGATGGTGTTGAGTTTATTTGTGCTAATACTGATGCACAAGCACTAAGAGGCTCAAATGCAAAAATACATATTCAACTTGGTGATGAGCTGACTAAGGGCTTGGGGGCAGGCGCAAATCCACAAATAGGTCGCGAAGCAGCCGAAGAAGATAGAGACCATATCCGAGAAATCTTAAGTGGTGCAGATATGGTATTCATTACTGCAGGAATGGGTGGTGGAACTGGAACAGGTGCAGCACCGGTTTTTGCAGAAATTGCTAAAGAATTAGGTATTTTAACTGTAGCTGTTGTAACCAAGCCTTTTTCTTTTGAAGGTAAGCAACGCGCATTGGCCGCAGAGGACGGAATCCGTCGTTTAGCCGAACATGTTGATTCATTAATCACAATTCCTAATAATAAATTACTCAGTGTTTTGGGAAAAAACATCAGCCTTCTTAATGCGTTCAAAGCTGCAAATAATGTTTTACTTGGCGCAGTAAAAGGTATCTCTGACTTAATCACTCGTCCAGGCTTGATTAACGTTGATTTTGCAGACGTACGAACAGTAATGTCAGAAATGGGTATGGCTATGATGGGTACTGGCAGTGCGGTGGGTGAGCAGCGAGCGCGTCAAGCCGCCGAAGCAGCAATTGCGTCTCCATTATTAGAAGATGTGAACTTTTCAGGCGCACGAGGAATCCTGGTCAATATTACTGCTGGCCTTGACATGTCAATTGGTGAGTTTGAAGAAGTCGGAGATGTTGTTAAAGAATTCATTTCTGATGATGCAACTGTAGTGGTCGGAACAGTAATCGATCCAGAAATGACAGATGAAATGCGGGTAACAGTTATTGTTACTGGTTTAGGCGATGCGAGACAGCGCCATCAACAGGCACAGCCACAATCCCATCGGGCACGTTTGCTTGAAACAACGCGCAGTGATGGTTCTTTGGATTATCAGCAATTGGATAGACCTGCCGTTGTTCGCAAACAAGCTCAATCAGGAATGTCTTCGGGCGTAAAACAAAATGGTGATGGCATACCAGATGTGGATTATCTTGATATTCCAGCATTTTTACGTCGGCAAGAAGAAGCTTAAAATAAATTGTCCCCCTTCCTCTGTATTAGTACAGATGAAGGGAAATTTAATTATTTGATAAAAAAATAATTAGACTAAATATTAAAATATTGATACGATCACTAGGTTTTGCGTGCAAAATAAAAAATTTTTAAAATTGATATTAAGAGGAACAAGGTGAGCACTGAATGACAAAACAAAGAACTCCTAAAAAGGTGATCCAGGCAACTGGTGTAGGATTGCATTCCGGTGAAAAAGTGCTGTTAACCTTGAGACCTGCTCCTGTTAATACAGGCATAGTTTTTAGAAGAGTAGATCTTTCACCTGTAGTAGAAATACCCGCGTCATATGAAAATGTGGGTGACACTATGTTATGTACCACGTTACACCATGGACCAATTAAAATTGCCACCGTGGAACATTTGCTATCTGCCTTGGCTGGGTTGGGTATTGATAATGCTTATATTGATGTGAATGCTCCAGAATTGCCAATTATGGATGGCAGTGCCGCTCCTTTTGTTTTCTTGATCCAATCAGCAGGAATACGAGAGCAAAACGCGCCTAAAAAGTACATTCGGATTCTTAAACCCATTCGAGTGGAAGACAATGGAAAATACGTTCAATTTTATCCTTATAATGGGTATAAAATTTCTTTCACTATTGACTTTGATCATCCTGCTTTTAATGATAAGCCACAAACCGTAAGTTTTGATTTTTCTACAACTTCTTATGTGAAAGAGGTATGCAGAGCCCGTACATTTGGGTTCCTCTCCGATTATGAAAAATTAAGAGAATGTGATTTGGCAAAAGGCGGAAGTTTGGATAATGCTATAGTTGTCGATGACTATCGTGTTCTCAACGATGATGGACTTCGTTTTGAATCAGAGTTTGTCTCACATAAGGTATTGGATGCAATTGGTGATCTATATCTATTAGGTTCTAGTTTGATTGGTGCATTCGAAGGGTACAAATCAGGTCATGAACTGAATAACAGATTGTTACGTGAATTAATGGTAAGACAAGACGCTTGGGAATATACTTATTTTGATAAAGAAGAATATCTCCCTACAATGCAAACCGAATTTTATCCTGTCGAAGCGTAGGAATGTAGCCTGGGTGAAGACAACGTCGTAACCCAGGAAAACAAAACCGCATATGTCTCTGGTTATGATTTGCCTCCACCTGGCTACGTTTATTCGGATTCCTAGTGAATTTAATAATAAATGATTGGCAAGGGAGTGTTGTGGCATGAAACTTAATATTAGCCTTTTTACTTTTGCGTTGTTGTGTAGTTCCTCAATATATTCTGCAAGTACTGCAGAAACACCCAAAAAGAATGCTGAGCAAGCACTCCAAATGAATTGGTTGGATACCAATATCTCACCAAGCAAAGATTTCTATGCTTATGCTGTGGGTAATTGGCAAAAAAATAATCCCATTCCTCCCGATTATTCAAGCTGGGGAAGCTTTAATCTGATTAATGAGAAAGTTCAAAATATTATTCACCAAATGTTAATCGATGCTGCAAAAGATACTAAAGCAAAGCCAGGCAGCATAGAGCAAAAGGTTGGGGACTTTTATTATAGCGGTATGGATGAAGCCAGCATCAATCAACTGGGTATTAAACCACTGCAGCAAGAATTTGATCGCATTAATCATTTAAAAAATTTAACTGATCTACAAAATGAAATAGCACATTTGCATCAAATAGGAGTTGATGTGTTTTTTAATTTTGGCAGCATGCAAGATTTCAAAAACAGTGAAGAGATGATTGCTGCCGCCATGCAGGGCGGTTTAGGCTTGCCCGATCGCGATTATTATTTAAAAGGTGATGCCAAGTTTAAACAAATTCGCACGGCTTATATAAATCATATAGCTAAAATGTTTGAGCTATTGGGTGATTCTCCAGATAAAGCAGCTGCTGAAGCCAGCACGGTGATGAACTTAGAAACGCAAATGGCAAAGGCTTCGATGTCTCAGATAGAACAACGTGATCCCCATGCGATATATCATATTTTGGATAGAGCACAACTTGCTAAAGTCACTCCCAATTTCTCATGGCCAGCTTATTTTTCAGCGATGGGACAAGCTCAAATCAAAAGTATTAATTTAGCAATGCCCGAATTTTTTAAAGACATGAACAAACAACTAAGAACCGTTTCTTTAGATGATTGGAAAACATACGTGCGTTGGCATTTAATTGATGCTTTTGCATCATACTTATCCAAACCCTTTGTGGACCAGAATTTTAAAATGGTTTCAGTCCTGACGGGGGCTGAAAAAATATTGCCTCGATGGAAGCGGGTAGTTGCTACGGAAAATGGTGCTTTGGGTTTTGCTATTGGTAAAATGTATGTGGCGCGTTATTTTTCTCCTGAAGATAAAAAGCAAGCTTTGGATATACTCAAAAATATCCGCGCGGTTTTACAAGAAGATATTAGCACTCTATCATGGATGACCCCTGCTACTCGTGAGGCAGCATTGAAAAAGCTTTCAATGATGGAGGAACGAGTAGGTTACCCTTCCAAGTGGCGAGACTATTCCAAATTAGTAATTAATAGAGGGCCATATGTCTTAAATGTAATTCGCGCTAATAAATTTTTAACGAATCGTGATCTTAATAAAATCGGTAAACCTATAGACCGAACTGAATGGGTTATGACACCACAAACCATCAACGCCTATTATGATCCTTCAATGAATAATTTAAATATTCCAGCAGGAATTCTTCAATCACCATTTTTTGATCCAAATGCACCTGCTGCTGTAAATTACGGCGCGATTGGTTTTGTAATGGGACATGAAATGACGCATGGATTTGATGATCAAGGCGCGCAATTTGACGGGCATGGTAATTTAAAAAATTGGTGGACTCCAAGTGATTTAGAAAAATTCAAGGCAGCTACGCAGTGCATTGTGAATCAGTTTTCTCAATATGTTGTAGATGATAATTTGCATGTACAAGGAAAGTTGGTTGTAGGAGAAGCTGCTGCTGATTTAGGAGGGATTACACTTGCCTATAGAGCTTTTAAGCATTCTGATGCATATAAAAATGCACCTACAATTGGTGGTCTGACACCAGATCAACAGTTTTTTCTCGCAACAGCACATGTTTGGGCGATGAACATTCGGCCACAACAACTGCGTAATCAGGTAACTACTGATCCACATCCTCCTGCACAATATAGGGTGAATGGCAGTTTAGCTAATATTCCTCAATTTCAGGAAGCGTTCGATATTCCTAATGACAGTCCCATGGTGAATAAAAACCGTTGTGTGATTTGGTAATTAGTTGCTCCTCCTGAATATGCAAGAGGAGCTTATACGCTTATGAAGATGAAAAAATATAAATAATTAAATTGCTTCCATTGTGAACATTGGTTAGACTTTCTGCACTGTTTACAATTAATTGTGGAGATAATGATGACTAAAGAAGAAATGATTTGTCGTATCGTACGTTATGTAACCCAAAAACCAAGTCGCAAAAAAGCGTGCTGCGGATGATTAGTTTATCTGAACTACTTGCTTATAAAAATAAAACAGTAGTTAATCATTTTTGCTATCATCATCCTGACTGTTCTGAGCAAGAAGGTCAGGTTTTATTTGCAGATTTATTGGCTTGGATGTGGCTAAATGCGCAAAGGGCAAAACAAGGTAAGAAAACCTACCTTTTTGGACCATTGCTCATTCTTGATGAACTGTGGCATACCTTTATTCTCCATACACGAGATTATGTCGATTTTTCCATAAACTATTTTGATTCCTATTTTCATCATGATGTTGAGCCGAGTGGTAAAGAACATATAATTGAAGAAGAAGAATTGACTGATTATCTACAAGATTGTTTTGCTTATCTTGGCCCGGAATGGGTAACTCGTCGTTTTGCAACAGCGCTAACTGAAACAAATTCTTAATTTTTTTCTCTAATTATATCTGCAGTATTTCTAGGTTGAGTACAGCAAAACGGAACCCAGGACTCCAATCGTAATACGGTGCTAAATCGTGGGGCCTCGTTGCACTCAGGATGTAATGCTTCACCCAGGTTACAATGACATTGTATTAATGATAATAGGTGCAGTTGTCAATGTTCTTGATTATTACTGCTTGCATTTACTGAATCATCACCATCAGCTAAATGCAATAATGCTTTTTGTAATGGTTCATAGGTACAATGTTGGCTTTCACTAATAATGATTGCTTTCGCTTTTTCGGATAGCTCATGCTTTGAGGTTGGTACGGATTTGTCATATTGTGCTGTTGGTTCAATAACAACCACTTTAATTGAAGAAAGTTGATACATGCCTGCTTCTTTACGTAATTTATCTCGCAGTTCAGGAATTGCATAACGTAATTGCATTGCCCAGGCAGCGTCAGTAGTTGTTAACAGCAAACAACCTTTATTAAAACTGCCCACCTGACATTCATTTGCTAAAGTATCAGGGAGCAAAAGTTTAACTTTATTTGCAAGCTCTTCTAACTGAACAGAGCGTTGGCATAGATCAACAAGTTGTTTATTGAGGCAACGACTGATAGAACGCATTTTTCGATTCTGAATAAAAAAAATGTAAAGAGAGTTAGTATATACTTCCTATGAAGTATAGAATAGTAAATTTGAGCTAAATGCAATATCATAATTTTTTAGTAGACTTTCAGGATTATAGGTGAATCAATGTTTGAGAAGCCCTACGACAGCAATGTTATTTATTTTACCCGCATGCATTGGATTATATTTTTTTGGCCAGTTATATCTTTATGCGCTGCTTTGATGATCGTTAATTATGTGGAAATTGATTTCTTACATAAACTTGGATACGGTTTCGCCGCGCTAGCCTTATTATGGGTTGGAATAACCTGGATGACTTATTATTTTTCTTCTCTCACAATCAAGAAAAATCACGTGATTATCCGTACTGGAGTCGTTGTGAGACAAACGATTGATATTCCATTAAGCAAAATTGAAGCGATCGATATTCGTCAATCCATTATGGGCAGCATGTTGAGTTATGGGATGATAAGCATCACCGGTACTGGTGGCACTCGTCGTATTATTAATTTTTTGCATAACCCTCTGACGTGCAGACGTTACATTGAACAACTGATGGGTGAACTACATGGTAATGATTAGGTCATTGTGTTCTTTTTTTCTTGATTCACGTAGGAGCCCGCTTTTTCTGACACAGACTCCTGGGTAATAGAGCAAATTAAATTCTTGCCAGAAGTTCTGCTTTTGTTTTTTCATCAACAAAAGCAGATTCTATGGCCATACGTGTGATTGCATTCATTATTTCATCACTGTAGCTGTATGATTTTTGTACTCGTTGATATTCCTGCCCCAAGGTCGTATTCATAAAAGGAGGATCATCAGAGTTGATACTAATTTTAATCCCTTCGTCATAAAATCTAGGCAAAGGATGTTCATTCATATCTTTAAACAAACCCAAAAAGATGTTACTTGTAGGACAAATTTCCAAAGTAATATTTCTATCTTTTACCATAGCAATGGTATCTGGTGAATAAATCGAATTAACCCCATGTCCTATACGTTGGATTGGCAGATGTTCCATCGCCTCGACCATACCGCTTGCAGGAGCAAATTCCCCTGCATGTACTGTGCATTGTAAACCTGCATCAGCAGCAATACTGTATGCTCTGCTGAATAATTTAGGAGGAAATTTTGCTTCATCACCGCCTAAACCAAAACCTGTGACGCAAGGAAACCTATCTTTATGAGTTTGTTGCGCAACATGCTCAACAGCTTCTACACCAAAATGGCGAACGGCAGTAATTAAAATGCGTCCTACTATATTGAACTGCTCTTTAGCATCGTCAATTGCTTGTTGAATTGCTGCCAGATGTTCTGCGGAAGGGATTTTACTCGAGAGCTCTGCATGATCTGGTGAATACATCATTTCAACATAAATAGCATCTTCTTGAGCGCGGGCACGTAAATAGTCGAAGGTGATATCATAATAATCCCGAGGATGCCGAATCACCGATGCAAGCGTATCATAAACTTTTAAAAAATCGAGAAAGTCTTTGGATACATAACTTTTTCCATCAGATGCAACGAGGCCTTCAGGGAGTACTAGTTTATTACGTGTAGCCAACTTTGCAGCTAATCCAGGAGTGATGGTACCTTCCAAATGGACATGTAACTCCGCTTTTTTTAAACTCATCATGTGCTCCTAATTTCTTTAAAAGTTAGAGTAATGGTAACTTAGATGAAAAAGCTATAAAATACCCACTTTAAATTATAGTTATTTGGATTGGTTATGAACTCAGATGATATAGATAAAGCTTATGTAAGTCCTTATGATAAATTTTTATTTGAATTTGATGCAACTCATAATAAATCTGCATCGCAAATAAAAGAAATTAACAAGCACAAGCGTATTTCTATGATGCGTGATAATAAAGATTACGGAAATGAAAAGGGTGAAATCTGGGAAGAATTTTAATCTTCACATAGCCTCAGTGAAAGCAATCCGAGCTTTGCATCAGATTGTTTTTACGCTTCATATTACCAATATATAGCACAGTAGTCTCCTTTTGATAGTCATCATCCCCAGGAGTTTACGACGAAGTAGATCCCTTATTGCGCATCAAGAGGATTCATCCTTGTAAATGCTCAATAGTGTCAACTTAAGGAAATGAGTCATCGTAGCTTGGGTGAAGGCGCAAGCCATCCAGAGACCAGGGCGATTTCATCAAAGTTTAAAAACCAATCACTTTTCTTAAGTATTGAGTAGAAAGAGCAGCTTTCATTCTTTTTAAAGCAATACCATCCTGAGAGGATTTGTCCTCTTCCAGCAATT
>NZ_RZGX01000049.1:0-1129 GCF_003990155.1 Legionella qingyii | reverse complement strand
GCTTGGAAATCAGAGGCTTTTCCGATTGATTTGGTGTAAAGTCCAGCAAGCCAAGCGGTAAATAGAGCAATAGCTGCAATGAGAAGAAGAATATTCATTCGATGAGGGCATTTAGTTAGACTGTCTTTAAGTCCTAGGCCATAATGGGGACATTTAGTGTCTCTAAAATTTTCTTCAATTCGCATTCGTTGGCGATAGATAGTACAAATAAGATTAGGGTTAGTGGATGCTTCCTTCATAGAAGTAACCAGAAACCAAGGCTCTTTATGGGCTTTAGAATATCGAACCGCCATGCCACCCGTTTTTTTTCTTTTTTTATCGAGTGTGAGGGACGTTCTATTTTTAGCTTTTTGCTTATATAAAACAAAATGAACAGGTACTTTGCCTTTCTCGGTTAAACGTCCAAATCCAAAATAAGAGGGTTTTGTAGTAGCTTGATTCAAGTAAGTCGAACTTAAACACCAGTCCGATGTATTATCCATGCAAATTGCATTTTTATTTCGTAATCGTCCTACAAAATCCCAGCCTAATTGAAGAATATGAGCAAACCATATTGCGCGAAATCCAGCATCAGTAACAATGACAGGCTTAGCGTGTTGAGGGAGTAGCGTTTTTAATTCATTTAAAAATGTTTTATGAGTTGCGTGATTGTTTTCTTGTTTTTTAGGATAACATCTCTCATAAACTACTATAGCGCGTCCAGGCATAGAAACACTTGCGCGTAAAACATAAAGATTGGTTACAGGGTTAATACAACTCCAGTCGATGTGGATCCAAGGCCGCATATTTTCTTGGATGATTGATGAAATCATCACCTTATAAAAAGAGTTTCGCTCTCCTTGGAGGGGGCCATTTCCTAAAAGACGGTCTACTTTTTGAATGTTACTACACTCTTTATTATTATTCGAAATGGATCTTCCTAGACCTGTTAAATACAGCTTATTATGCCTAATGGTACTTTCACAAATAAGCATTAAACTTTTTAACCGAGTTTTATGAACTTCAGGTAGTTTATTCGCAAAAGTTTTATGTAATAATTCAGTCAAGTGCATGATGGTGAACCCTTATAATGTCGAAAATATATTGGATCACATATCTTCATGCACTTCAAAAAAAATTATTCTTTTTT
>NZ_RZGX01000047.1:0-1286 GCF_003990155.1 Legionella qingyii | reverse complement strand
GGCTCTTCCCCAAATCAGGGGGCACTAATCAAGAACACAAAACTTTAACCCTTAACCTATAATTTTCAAAATTTCTAAATCCATAAGCACGTCTTTGAATCAGCTTCATCTTCCTATGAAACCCCTCCGTTATGCCGTTGTTTTTAGTAAACCGCCACATTCTAACCACTTCTTCCCTCCATTGGTATAATGTTTTACCTAGAGTCTTTAGTGAGTCAAAAGGACTTTCCTTCAGACTGGCAATGAGTTTAAGGAAGAGCGGTATTAAACGCATACACTGCTTTGCGGTGCGATGTTTTCGCATGAGCAATCGATGTAGTCGCTGTTTAAAGTAATATATTGCAGCAATGACAGGCTGTTGTTGCAAATAACGTTCTCGTCTATTGAATCGCTTTACAGTGAGATTATTGGGATTGGTTCTCAATGCGGCCAAGAGACCTCTCTGATATTTCATTTCAGGGTCAATCTGTTGATAAGTCTGCAAACAGAATTGATTCAATAAACGTATCACATGAAAGCGATCAGCAACAATCACGGCATTGGGAAAGTAACGCCTGATTAACTTGCGGTAACTGGAGCTTAAGTCAATACAGACTACCTGTACCTTATCTTTTCCTTCTAACGTGTTGAGATAACCTTCTAAATCCTTTTCTGAACGCCCCTCAACCACATCAAATATTTTATGTTTCGCTAAGTCACAAAAGGTCGTTGCATAACCCACTTTCCTGTTAAATGAATGCTCATCAAGGCCAAGAACTCTTGGGCAAGGACGGTTTAATATCTTTTTATGGCGAAGCTCATAACCATAATGATACCAGCGCTCTACAGTCGATTTACCCAGCTTTAAATCACGAGCCAAATCCTTTTGACTCATTCCTTTGCTATGATAGTGAAACACCTGTTTACGCAAACTCTCGCTCGCTCTTTGATATTTACCTATCCCAGGAAAACGTTGATTAAAATAGCGACCACAAGCAGGACAATAATACTTATGAGCCTTGATACACAAGTAACTACGACGCAAGCCAATCGATTCATGGCGGATGCGCCTTATGAAACTGTCTTTTTTACGTAACTTCTTATTTCCACAATGAACACATCGAACAACACAACGATAAGTAACTTCGATAAAAACCGGGTTCTCACCACTTACCTTTTTAATAGAATATCCCGGTAAATTTAGGATACAATCTTTCTTGGGCATTTTAATCTTCCTTTTGACCGTCAAATCAATGGGTTAGTCTAGACTAACTTGATTAAAATGCCCCCTTTTTTGGGGTAGAGCC
>NZ_RZGX01000046.1:0-1630 GCF_003990155.1 Legionella qingyii | reverse complement strand
ATTGCTGGAAGAGGACAAATCCTCTCAGGATGGTATTGCTTTAAAAAGAATGAAAGCTGCTCTTTCTACTCAATACTTAAGAAAAGTGATTGGTTTTTAAACTTTGATGAAATCGCCCTGCTATTATTACAATTTTTCATATCATTTAATATTAAGTTAATTTAATTGCTATATAATTAAGTTAACTCATGAATTAATCATTATGTAAAATGTTTAGCAACTCCGAACTAAAAATCATCATAACCTTTATGTATGTTAACGCTGAATTTTTTGCGGCGCCTTTTTTAGATCGTGATGAGTTTTCCTCTTGGGCTAGTCAAAACGAAGATGCAATAAATTTTTCAACCAAATTACATGAGGCACTACAAACCTCCAAACCCATTTGTTTCTATGATATTAATTGGCTGAAACAATATATATTAGCTATAGTCGGAGCATCTGAACGAATAACAGGCGAATTTAAAAAAACACGTTGTCTGTTATCCGGTCATGTTGCCCATCTATATAAAGTTCTGAAGGCCAATCCTAATTTGGCCTCGACGATTAAAAGCCAGATGAGTAGCAATTTTTTTGATAACTGGTACAACACTCAACCTCCGCGAATAAATACGGTAAGAGCGAAACACCTAAAAAGGTTTGAATTGTTAACTAGTAAAATGGACCATGACTTTGAACTGTATCAAGAAAAAAAATTAGAAGATATAAAATCTATTTTACCAGCAGGATTTTTTCTTAGTTACGATTCTAATGGGTATGTTACCAGCTATTATAAAGCTGGCTTTCAAAGATCTACAGAAGAAATAATAGAAAACAGCGGTGATAGTGATGTATCTGAGTTGAAATTACTGATCGATAAATTCAATCACGCACAGAGTGTAAGACAAACTTTAAGAAATTCAGAGGTAAATGCGTTAACCCGACTTAATCAGTTTTCCGATAAAATTCACGATAAAAATTTTATTAAAAATTTTACCGCCGATAACGATTCTGATGAAACAAGAATATTAAAGACTGTAGCTTATGCTTTCACAACACTAGTGTTTGGACTAGGACTTTATCTATCATATAAAAATAAAGGTACTTGCAAATTCTGGACATCAGGCGAAGAAGAATTATTAGAATCCACTACAGAAAATTTGGAAATGCAAATCAACCATATGAGTAATCCAAAATTTTGGCGAAAATAAGCTGACTCCGCTTATTCAATTCATCAATCATATAGATAACCCCCAAGTAATACAAAATAAGTAACCTCGATTTTCCAATTTAAGTTTATAAAATACCTGCTTTAAAAATTATATTCTTAATATAAAACAGCTTTTATAACAAAAAATTAAAAAAAATAGGCTAACAGACTTGACATCTTCCCCTTAAAAAGACAAAATCACGCGTCTTGTGGCTATGTAGCTCAGCCGGTTAGAGCGCGGCACTCATAATGCTGAGGTCGGTGGTTCGAGTCCACCCATAGCCACCACTCAATCAATAAATTACCATTAAATCCCAAATAAAAACGGCTCTTCCCCAAATCAGGGGGCACTAATCAAGAACACAAAACTTTAACCCTTAACCTATAATTTTCAAAATTTCTAAATCCATAAGCACGTCTTTGAATCAGCTTCATCTTCCTATG
>NZ_RZGX01000044.1:0-1730 GCF_003990155.1 Legionella qingyii | reverse complement strand
TGCGTATTCCGGAGGACTTGATCACTAATTCCGTTAGTCATTTGATCACCGATTCCGGAGTATTTGATCACTTCAACGCCTCACGCAGTGGATTATCTTTTAAAGGGGTTTAGTCTGTAAAGATTTTTTTGTTTTTCGCATGGACTCACCATTGAGTTCTATTCTGATTGAGTTATGAACGAGTCTGTCAAGGACGGCGTCTGCAAGTGTTGCATCCCCAAGGTGTTCATGCCATAGAGCCACAGCGAGTTGGCTGGTAATGATGGTTGAACGTTTTTGATACCTGTCTTCAAGTATTTCCAGTAAATCTCTTCTCTGTTCTTCATCCGGTGCTACCAGTCCCCAGTCATCCAGGACGAGTACATCGACTTTTGCGATGGATGCCAGCCAGTTGGGATAGCTTCCATTGGCCTTGGCAATCTTCAGTTCATTCCATAATCGTGGGAGACGGTAATATCGAGAAGAGAATCCTGTAATACAGGCTTTATGAGCTAATGCGCAGGCGATGTATGTTTTTCCGCAGCCGGTTGGACCGGTAATCAGCAGATTAAGATGTTGTGATACCCACTGGCAGCGAAACAGTTCCAGCACGGCGGATTTGTTCAGGCCACGAGGATGCTTAAAGTCTATATCTTCCATGCAGGCATTGAGCTGTAGTCTGGCTTGTTTCAGTCTTCGCTCCATTTTTCGATTGTCACGTAACAGATACTCGCGCTCAACCAATAAACCAAGCCGTTCCTCAAAGTCCAGATCATTAACGGGTCTTTTGAGTTGCTCTGTAAACGCATCAGCCATGCCGGTTAGTTTTAAGGAACGAAGTTTATCAAGTGTTGGATTGTTTAACATGGTTGTTTCTCCTATTGGTAGTAATTAGAACCACGAAGGTTGTTGTGATGAGAGATGACCGGAGTGGTCGTTTTGGATGACGTCTTGACCAAGTCCATATTGTTTTTCAGCAGACGCTCTACCTGTTGATAGCGTGTCATTCCTGCTTCCAGAGCAATAGTACATGCGTTATCAAGTCGGTCTGCCCCAAAACGCTGGGCAAGCCTCATCAACCCCAGGCAGGAACGAAAGGCTTGCTCTGGAAATGCCCGGGCTGCAATCATGTATTCGATGTAACGAGCGGTATCTTCCCCCGTTTTTAATGCCCATCGATGGATTCGCTCAGGCGTCCACTCGGCATGTGCCTTATGACTGCTTGGCATATGTTCTGCCAGAGTGGTGTGTGTAAAGCGTTTTTTTGAGCGGGTATGCAGGGCGATGCGCTTTCCCTCATGGAAGCATTCCACCATGGAACCACTGGCACGAACTTCAATAGTCTTATGAATGTACTGATAGGGAACACTGTAATAATGTTCATCAAAAACAAAGTGATAATCGATATTCACCTTGGCTTTTTTCCATTCGGCATAGTGGTATGGCTCAGAGGGCAAAGGTTGAAGTGCTGGTTTGTCCAGAGTCTCGAACAGCTCGAGACGAGAGGTATTCATTTTCTGAAAGGACTGTTGATTAAAGGCAGCAAGCTTGGGCGCAATGGCTTTTTTAATCTCAGCAATACTGGTAAAAGTATGATGTCGCAACGGGGCAAGAATCTGGCGTTCAACACATCCAACAGCATTCTCAACTTTGGCTTTGTCTTGAGGCCTGGCGGCTCGAGCAGGAACAATAGCGAATCCGTAGTGCTCACTGACATGCTGATAGTTTGCGTTAATATCAGGGTCGTAACG
>NZ_RZGX01000043.1:0-2248 GCF_003990155.1 Legionella qingyii | reverse complement strand
TCAGTTCAATTCCTGTGCTAGTTTAAAACCAGCTTCTTTACTTATTTATTTCTTCTTAGCACTCAAAGGTTCTTCAAAGTGCCCACACAGTTTGTCTTCTATCTTCTTAATGAACTTGCCCTTGGAGGCGAGGTGCGAATTCTACTTACTTTTCCTGGTATGTCAATAGTTTTTTATTATATTTGAAAAATTCGTGCTGTATCACATTAAAGGGAATCAGAAGTTGTGGCGCTAACGATGGCAGATCTCTAGGAAAAACGACCGCTTTATTACTCTTGTACATGAATGAAAAGACACCTTGGTAAATGACGAATCATCTGATTAACTTCTCTATGCCACAAGGAGTTTGACAGACTATAAACAGACTTATCCACAGAAAATGTGAATAACTTAAATTAAAGTGCGGGATTTTAAAAATAATATAATTCAGACACAGTAAGGGTTCTAATATGCCGCTGAATATTAATTTTTAATTTGCTAAAAAAGATATCCACAGAAAAGGGACAAGGAATAGAATTTAAACGCAGCTATGTTATACAAATAAATAATAAAAAAACAGTCTTGACTCGAACTATTTTTACTTTTTATTTTGAGCCGATGCTTGATTAAACTCTATGCTTAAAAAATAATTCTTCTTAGATAAAATAGAAATCCCGAAATTTATGTTGAACATAGAACAGCTCATATGTAGATCGCTAAAAATCTCTTTAAAATATTGAATTGAGAGTTGTCACACAATCTAGTGACGATGAGAATAAATGGACCAAAAGAGTGCAAGGAAAAAATAATCAAATCTTAAGACCTGCCCCTCCAATTCTTAAAAATGGCCTGTATATTACTCAAAACGTTAATAAATTTATCAGCCAAGGTTAAGATCGCTACTATTTCTTACAATTGCCTCATATGCCTCTTGAGTTTGCTGATCTCTTTTTCTTAAATTTTTGGCGCGGGAGGCCGAATAGTTAATTGCTCTTTTCGCAATGTTATTTATTTCTTTCATGGCATTATGAGCCCGTTCAGGATCTTCTTTGCCAAGTTTAGCTTGCTGATAAATTTCATAAATATGATTGGGAACCGATGTTTGTTTCCCATTTATTTTAATTTTTGATTGACTGCCAAAGATCCCAGTCTTCCACTGAGTGCTTTCAATTAATTCAATTATCTGGTCAAGTGAAGTACGAGCTTCTCTTTTTTGAGCTTTGTCCCTTATTACTTGAGTGTTTTTTTCAAAATCTCCATTGCTGCTTGGCTCAGCTGTTGAGGATAATTGTTGAATTGCATCTTTAACTGTTTTTTTATATTTGTCATATATCTGTCGAATTTTGAATTCTATTATTGATTCAGATTTGACAGGGAGTAATGGCTCCTTTTGCATCTTATCATTAGGTGGTGGGTTTAGTTTTGACGGTACATTGTCGTAGGATGATGTTATTGGGTCTATTTTAAGAATTTTTTGTGGTATGTTTTGATCCACTTCCACAGTTTTTCTCTTCTCATCAAGCGATACTTCGGAGGACGGTGGTGGTATGTCATTTTTTGGGGGTTCTGTTGATTCCAGTTTCACTGCCTGCTCAACTATTTCTGTTTCTTGTGCCGCTTTTATCCTTTCATCAATTTGTTGGTATTCGCTAAGGATCGTCTCATACCAGATTGTTGCCTTTTCGGTAATGTGTTTCAATTCTTCTGAAGTTTTCCCAGGTTCATTTCGTTGATACTCGATATTATCAAAACGAGAATTCATGTCTTTAAGAAACTCTAGCGCTTTATTAAATGTCTCTAGCCGCGCCTCACTCACTTTTGCTTGTGTTAACAGTTCAAATTTTTTCTCAGCCTCTTGAATTTGTTTGGCGAGCATTTCTTTTGCAGCGGTTAATTGCTTTTGAAATGCAAAATAATCGTGTACAAATAAATCATCATTTACATAGGATTTGCTCTGTTCTATGACACTCTGCAATTTCTTCGGATCAAGCGCCTGAAGTTCAACTTCATCTAATGCAGATCCAAGCTCATGTAACTGTTCAACCCGAATATCTTTTTCTTTTATTTGAGATAAGCTCTCTCCTGCTTTTATAATTACAGTGGCTAATGCTTCATATTTTTGGGCAAGAAGTTCGATCTCTGATGCTTCGTGTGTATTCCGGAGCGAAATGATCACCAATTCCGGCCGCATTTGATCGCAGATTCCGGAAACACTTGATCAGAGATTCCGGCATTACTTGATCACCGATTCCGGAGCATTTGATCAGTG
>NZ_RZGX01000042.1:0-2503 GCF_003990155.1 Legionella qingyii | reverse complement strand
AGTTTATTCGCAAAAGTTTTATGTAATAATTCAGTCAAGTGCATGATGGTGAACCCTTATAATGTCGAAAATATATTGGATCACATATCTTCATGCACTTCAAAAAAAATTATTCTTTTTTAAAAATAATGGTCACTCTTTGTGACCATCTCTCAGGCTTTATGCGCGCAATCCAGTAAAGGCAGCATTAAAAATGCGGAATTAAATGAAATATCAACAGACTCTAATTAATAAATTAGGTATATTGACCAATGTAATCCAGAACAGGTCTGTCACAACTTTTAGCATTTTCTTTTTGTGTCACACTTAAAATAGGTTGGCCTATTTTAAATAAATAATTACTTAGCTTCTCTAATTTCTTCGGATCGATAGTGAGTTCATACAATTGATTTTTATAATCTACGATCATTGATTGAACATCTTTTACATCAGAAAAATTAAATAATTTTACCTTATCTCCTTTCTGAGGCATTGAGAAAAAGCATGGTGATGAACTCTCTATACCCTGACATAACCTGGATGCTTGTTTATTGATATGCTTGCTGCAATTACTGAGAAATCTAAATTTTGCAATGTCTAGATCACATAGCTGAATTAATCTCAATAAATGGGTGCAATGATGTTCACTGAGCCCATTTAGAAATTCAGTGAATAAAACATTGACCCGAAATTGCTTCATGAGCTCGTTTTCATCTTGTGCATAAGTTTGAATTATGTCATCTAAAAATTGATTAATCCGTGCCTTTAGAGACTCATTACTTGTATTAAAGAGCAACAATGCATTAAATAACCGTTCAGGTTCAAACCAATAAACGCCAAGTTCATGGTACTTACAATTTTGTACAATATCAAACCATTTAATCGTTTGCTTATGACCAGTAAAGCATGGAAACCAACCTGTATCCATTTTTACAGGAAGAATAATATCTTGGATAATACCTTCATAAGCTGTTTCCAAAGCTTTAGGTTTATTTGCTGCAATTAATGGCAACAACACAGTAAGAATTGTATATGCCTCAGGAAATACTGTATTTTCTTTATCCCATAGACTAGAAGTTTGTCGCGTGACGAGGATAGAAAGCTCAAATCGAGTAGTAAATAGCGAAACAACTAGTTTACAACAATTTATAAAAGCATGCGTATTTATAAATGGTTCTTCCCTTTTTTCTATTTCTTCGGATAACTCATGGTAAATGGGCTCCAATTCTTTACTTGTGGCTTTTAAATCCGGATTATATTTAAATAACCATTTACCTAATATCTGTATTTCATAATCCAGATCAGAATAATTCTTTGCAGTATGAAGTGCAATAAATAGATCCAGCAAGTATTCTTCATTCTCTTTATATTTAATTTTTGAGCCATACAAGAAATTCACATCTACTAACTGATATTCATATAAACGATGGAAAAATTTCTCTGTCTCCTTTTTGAATTCTGAAAATTCAACTTTATTCGTTTGCAAATAATAGTATCGTTCAACTAATTCCATTAAGTGAGGTAACAAAGCAATTGGCATGCGACCACGAGCTTTTAAATTAACAAAAACTTTTTTGCGCATCAGATCCCAAAAGTTTTTGAAAATTTCAGTATCTACACTAACTTCTCTTTCAGTTTGCTTACATAGTTTTAGACGAGCTAATTCATCTATTGTAACAATACTTAATTTTTTATCAGCTCTATATGTCGATAATTCAAATTGCCATTTTTCTAAGTGTTTACAGAAACTTAGTTTTCTATATAAAGTATTACCACCGTAGCCAAGATAAAAATTAAAGAGATTTACTGTTTCATTAAGCGATGAAAAATCATTTAAATCCTTTTCATTGGTCAATGTCGGTATTAATATTTTTAAATAATTAATTTTGGTCAGAGGACCAAGCTCCCGAGCCAAGTCAATCCAATGAAGATTAATCGCAGAAGGATTAAGCATATAATCATCGTCATCAACAATTGCCGCCCACCGAGTTTTATAGCAATCAAGAAGAAAAAGAAAATCATCCTGATTTAAAGTATCAGTGGGATTACTTTTAGAAAAATGCTCTAATAGACGTTCACGTAGCTTCTGATCACATGGAGAGAGAGGGCTTTCCTTTTCTAAAGTTTCAATAAAATCCAAAATTCGTTGGACTAACATAAACTACAACCTATCCTTAAACAAATTAACTTAAACTAAAGTTAAATAAAAATCAATTATAAAAACCCATGAGGAAAACACGTATTTGAAGGAAATTAAATATAGATTAATCAAGCATGAATCTAAGTTCAAGTGGTTCGTTGACAAGGAACTCAATGCCTCCAAGCACTATTCATGGTTTTTTATGGAAGATTTCATTATTGAAAAAAAAAAGCGGCCATAAAGCCGCTTTTCAAGAATAAAATCCTGGCGATGACCTACTTTCACATGAGGAGACCTCACACTATCATTGGCGCGGGCTCGTTTCACTTCTGAGTTCGAGATGGAATCAGGTGGTTCCAAGCCGCTATGGTCGCCAGGAAAACT
>NZ_RZGX01000041.1:0-3377 GCF_003990155.1 Legionella qingyii | reverse complement strand
CACTGATCAAATGCTCCGGAATCGGTGATCAAGTAATGCCGGAATCTCTGATCAAGTGTTTCCGGAATCTGCGATCAAATGCGGCCGGAATTGGTGATCATTTCGCTCCGGAATACACACACAAGCACTACTTACACGAATTTTGCCGAAATGGTATGGAATTATGTCAGAAATGAGCCTACTTCACCTGAGTTTAATGAATTGGCAAAATCCAATAAAACAAAAAATTATGCGCGTGAAATTGCTGCTCAAATAAGAAGGCTGAGCAGATGGTGGTATCCTGAACAACCTAAGAATAAAGAATATAACGAAGAACGAGAAGCATACTTCGATAAAATAATCGAAAAAGCCTTTATAAAAGAGGTTTTTATTGTAGGAAAAAATAACAAACTGAATAGCAATTCCTTAATAGTAAATTCACTAAAAGATGTTACTCGTAATTATCGCTGGGGAACACAAACCGATTTACAGGAACTTGCCCGCATCTATAATATTAACTTACATACCTTAATCAATGGCAACGCACCCTATAAGCCTGCTGATACCCCACAAAGACCAATTATTACAATGGACAATCAGCATAACCTTCATTGGACTACCTGTATTAGCTTTCTAGGCTCGAACTTTAAAGGTAAGCGCTATGATAGCTATACTAAGGATAGTGTAATTTCTAAACAAGAAATAAAAGATATTATGCAAACTTATACTCAAGGTTTTGTGGCATTAGTGACTAAAAGAAATCATCTTGAAAAAGCCATGCAAATTATTCAACTCTGTGATAATCGTGACTTCAATGTGAGTGATATTGTGCGGATGCTTAGCAATTATTTACAACGATCTAATTTTAATAACAATAGCTCTTTTAAAAAACGTGCCGACTATATCATTGCCAGAGCTGAATATTTTAATGAGGCTGCTGATAAACCAGATGGGCTCGATTTAAGTGTATAGTTAATGGGGAACCCCGATGCCTTTTCAAAATCACTTTGAGTGAGATAAAGTTTTTTGTTCAAGCCCCTTATTCCTAGAAAGACATAGGATAATGCGGAAGTAACTTTAGCCGAATGAGCCTGAAAATCAGAAGCCTTTCCAATTGATTTGATAAATAAGCCAGCAAGCCAGGCAGCAAAAGTAACGATAAGGGCAATAAGTAGTAAAATATTCATTCTTTGAGGACATCAAACATAGAGATTGGTTACAGGATTGATACAACTCCAATCAATATGTATCCATGGTTGTGACTTTTCGCGGATAAGTTTGCCAATAAATAGTTTATAAAAGGATTCTCTTTCTCTTTGGAGATGTTACCGAAGGGAAGTAGAAACTTATTCGTTGCCTCAAAATAGTTGTTACTTTCCAAGGGAGATAATTAATAAAATAAATTAATAACTGTTTCATTAAATAGCGTTCCTTTAGGACATGACTTTGCTATCGCTGTTTGCAATAATCTCAACACATGCATGATTGTTCCTTGTAGCAGCGTTGTAAATAATAAGGTTCGCAACAATAGACGCATCAATCTTCAATTGAAATTCACAATTCAAGGCCTGGCCATTTATAGTAACAAAAATATTCTGGGCAAGAATCGTGGAGATATCTTTTACAACGTTCGGCGTCTGTTGTAAGGAAGTCCCTGCCCAGTATTGATTGAAAAGGATACGGTTATGAAAGTAAATCCATCCTATTAGCCTACTCTGACTTGAGAACGTACTTCTTTAAAATCAGCATCAGGTAAGGTTTCGAGTTCATTGTCTCTGGCCAAAGCAGCGTGAATAAAGCGAGTCAATGAATGACGTGTATTCCCCGACCCTTGCAAATGCTTGTTTAAAAGAAGCAAAAATGCCTCTTTATTTAGATCAGATGAGTCCCTGATAACCCTTTGCAAGTTTTGAGCTCTTAAAACACCACTTTCACCATGAAACCAATGTGAAAAACGCGTTATGCCACGTATTCCAGTTGCATTATTTTTGCACCAATCCAAATAATTGCAGATGCCTGCATTTACTTTATCAATGCATTCCTCGATGGATAATTGCTCGATTCTTTGGGTAAATTGATTGACTTTAATCTCATTAAAAGAAAAGAACACATCAATGCGCCGGTTATTGATGCCACGACAGTCGCTTCGAGTAACTTGTGCATGACCATGTTTAAAATCTGCATCAAGAAATTTTTCTCCACCCAGATTACTATCGTGTATCGAATCATCAATTATCAGTACAGTAGCAGCCTCTTCATCTAGTTTTGTTCCAATATCCGCGGCTGAGGCAATCAAATAGGAAATATTATGCTTGGTCAATATCCTTTTTAATGCCTCTGTCGTGCTTGGATTTAAAATTTCCTCATTAATAAGCAAAGGTTTGTTTTTTGCTTTTAAAAAGGGAAGATGCAATAAGATAGAGGAAAGATTTGCATTAATATAGTAATAATCATGATAAGCATGAGAAGGAATTCTTCTTTCAAATTGATGATCAAATTCATCACAATAAACGTCTGCACTTTCCCCGCAATGAGAAATGTAATTTTTTCCAAAAGTTAATAGGAATAAAGAGGAGGCAGACTTCTTTAATTCCGCATAAGCGCCAAGAAATAGAGGACAATACTCATCGGCGAAACTGTCTCTACTCCTATACTGCAATTGTCTTTTAGAAAAATCCTTACCCAAAACAGCTGCGATATTATCAAAATCAATCGCATACACTACATCGCATTCTGCTTGAGAATTGCCCGTCTTTGCTTTTCTTTCTTCTACAGTTTTAAAATGTCGAACTCGAATATTGGCGCCATTTTGATTTAATCGATTAATGATTGCTTGTAAAATTTCTTGCTGCGCTTGATTATTGCCGGTTTCGATACAATCTAACTCTATATTTTTGTAGCCATGATAATAAAGCTTTAAAAGAATCATTAAATCTTGAAATAAGCCACCGCTTCCTAAGCTTAATAAACGAATAATCGATTTTTTATCGTTGCTTTCTACAGCACTTAAAATTCGTTCTTCGTATTTAGCACGAATATTAGAGAAAGTTGAGCGAGAATGCGCGTGCGTAACGACACACCAACACTCATGCAGCCAATTTAAGCTTGGTTTCATTGGCCCATAGGATGAGCTCCAACTTTGAGTAGGATTTTTATAAAGAAATGAAAGCCAACGATTAAATGTCTGTAGATCTAATTGAGTAATTTGTTCTGCTGTATATAATTTATATCGATTCATGTTTATTTTATAATTTGTAAAATTTTGAAAGTATAACCCAAGCTATTCTGTGTTATTGACCTAGATAAGCCGATGCGAGTCTGCCAGCTGCATTGCTCTCCAATTCAACATCTAATACATCAGCAACGGTTGACGCGATTTTCATATTAATTTCTGCAGG
>NZ_RZGX01000040.1:0-3529 GCF_003990155.1 Legionella qingyii | reverse complement strand
ATCCCGGTAAATTTAGGATACAATCTTTCTTGGGCATTTTAATCTTCCTTTTGACCGTCAAATCAATGGGTTAGTCTAGACTAACTTGATTAAAATGCCCCCTTTTTTGGGGTAGAGCCGACTAACTTGATTAAAATGCCCCCTTTTTTGGGGTAGAGCCAAAACGCCACATACGCAGTATCTCCTCTTTCCATAGACAGAATGTTTTACCAAGAGCTGCCAGGGCTTTAAATGGACTACTCTTCAGCTCATCGAGCATATTCAAAAACTGAGGAATCATTTTTCGACGCTGAGGTGTCAATCTATCAGGTCGTATATGCAGTAAAGCCAAGATGCCCCGGTTACTTTTTATTTGAGTTGATAGTTCGCGATAAGTCATCATACATTGATGTTGAAGCAAACGAATGACATGAAAGCGGTCAGCCACTATTTTTGCATTGGGAAAGCGCAATCCAGAGAGGACAGTTTCTCCAGTACTTGCAAAATAAAGCATATTGAACTCCCTATAAAGGCTATTTACAGTTATAAGCACAAAAGGATGCATCAGAGTAATCGAGTCGATTTGATTTAGATCAATGAATGTTTTTTATATAAAAATCTACTTTTTCGAATGAGATGAGCTCGGGCCTGGGCTTGGTAAAAAAGGGACATGTTTAATTTTTTCCTCTTACTTTTAAAATCGAATATCATTTTCTGCCATAATCTGTATAACTCGAACACATTATAATGATTGATATTTTCTCTGAAACAAGCCGAAGAAATTAATAAATCATCCTCTCTATAGTTGACTTCTTCTAGAAGAAATCTGATTCAAAATATCAGCCCAACTAGGGCTGGCCTTGAATTTTGAATAGAACAGTTTTTTATTGAGCTTGAGATTACAATTCACGATTCAGGCCTGAACCCAGATCCACACTAAAATTAATCGAGCAAATATTGGTCAAGTTAAGCGTTACTTAATCTTTGTGATTGTACAATGAGCGAACGTGCGTTATTCTGATGCAATCTATGGCTTCATCTAAAACAGACTTAAATTCAAATTGGATTTCTGAAGGTACTTTGGTGCCCAATACTTCAGAAATGATTGCAAATGTTGCCTGTAGTTATTCCAGAGCATTTATATTGAAAGGATCTACACAACTCGTTAATAATACTTACGATAAATCACAAAGGCTCTCTCTGTATAAAGCTGTAAAGGACTTAAGAGGTTTATATAGAGAGCATCTTGATTTTAGCTTAGAAATCAATACGGAATATCAGGGATTTCATCGAATTATCGAGTTGTGCAAAAAATTATCACTTGGTAATTGTTATGAGATGGCTCTTATGGCCCTTGATTATGTATTGCGTTACGCTCCTCCTTCTGTTAACAGAGAGCATCTTGATTTTAGCTTAGAAATCAATACGGAATATCAGAGATTTCATCGAATTATCGAGTTGTGCAAAAAATTATCACTTGGTAATTGTTATGAGATGGCTCTTATGGCCCTTGATTATGTATTGCGTTACGCCCCTCCTTCTGTTAACGCAGAAGTTTATCAAATTGAGGGAGGTGACCATGTCTTTTTAGTTGTGGGAAGGAAAAAAAATAGCAATCCGAACAATCCTGCAACATGGGGAAAGGACGCTTATATTTGTGACCCATGGTCTAATAAAGTTTATCCCGCTTCTGAATATTTAACTCAAACAAAGAATTATATTTTTTTGCGAAAAATGGATGGAGATTATTCTAACCAATTAGAAAATTTTGATAAACATCACCATAAGTTAAGCCCTATACCCTCAGAAAATACGGAATATTTGCGCAAAGCACACTCACGACCACATCTCGATAAAGTCATTGGGCTTTTTCAAACACGAATGAAGGCGACTCTTAATGCATTAGAAAAACTCGAAACTAATTTAAGAGCTATTATGAAACGGCTTGAGGTTAAATATCCCAACGACACACAGAAAAAAGAAATAATAGAAAAAATGGTGGATAAATTGCATGCAACCATTGGAAAAATAAAAGATGATATCAAGAAAGATTATGCCACATTACCCTACGATATTCTTCGTTCTAACTTAGAAAGCTTATCTAAAGAAAGCTTATCATCTTTTCAAAAGGCAATTAGTGTAAGCGAGGCAGATAAGACTGTTCTAATGAAATATAATGATGAAAATTCCTATGCTACAAAGGCTTTGCGTTTCTTTAATATTAAACCGAAAACAGTAAGAGATACACGTGATGCATTAATTGAAGCGCATAAGTCAGTAGAGAAAATATCAAAGAAGAATTGAAGAATAAATAACTTCTAGCTTGATCAAGGCAATAGTCACCCCGTTCCATCGAATATTTCGTTTTAATCCTCTAGATATCTTGGACGTGGCTGTATGATGTTATTTTGCTATATCTTTCTGTTGATATCGTTGCATAAAATTTAGATGTTGATAAGACATTTACAAGCCCTTTATTCCCTAATCCATTTCTAGCTTATTGAATTATAATGGAATTGAGCTTCAGAAGTGAATCGACTATTCATAGTATTCAACGATAGAAGCTAAGTGTTTATTGTGTTCTTTATTGAGATATTTTTTATGAAAGTACAAAACGCTAATCTGAGTTCTTATAACGTAAAACGGCATTACTGAATATTAAGAAAAATGGATTTCCACTCCATACTACTTTAAGATAAATTTCGATTGACGCCAGGGAGTTGGTTCATCATGAACAATACAAAATGATTGCGGCTATCTGTATAGGTAACGCCATGGAGTGGTATGACTTTATGATTTATAACTTCATGTTACTTTTTATTGCGCAAAATTTTCCCCCCAGTCATAACTCCATTACCTCGTTACTTACCTCCTTGGCGAGCTCAGGTGTTGTTCTTGCAATTCGGCTTTTGATTTTACCAATTGGTTTGGTTATTAAGACGTCAATTACATAAACAATTAATGTTTCCTGAAAAACAAACTACAGTTATCTACGCACAAATCCGTCAGCAAAAAAAGAATTTGTTTATCGCTTTATGCTTGGTCAGTGGTTGCACGGTCTTGTCTACACGATATTTAGTTATATGCCTACTTTTAGCAAACTATATTTGTATTTACCATGACTTTGCAGCAAAAAAGCATTGAATCATTATTTTCACTACAACCTATTGATTATATTACAACTAATAAATAACCTTGCTGCCCTTAAGTGGCGCAGGGTTGCTTGATAAATAATTAGAGATTGTAAATCTGAAAAATATATTGCTTATGACCTGAAAATTTAGTGGTATTTGAAATATCCAGGTAAATAGAAGTAAGGATATATCTGCTTAGTCTGATTAATCGTAAAACTAAGGCCTGTTGACAATTCACCCTGCAATACGTTCTTTTGATCGCAAGTAAGACTAGATGATGCCATTAGCTTTATCCGTGTGTATTCCGGAGCGAAATGATCACCAATTCCGGCCGCATTTGATCGCAGATTCCGGAAACACTTGATCAGAGATTCCGGCATTACTTGATCACCGATTCCGGAGCATTTGATCAGTGA